>CADAXZ010000008.1 GCA_902791965.1 Candidatus Proelusimicrobium bovinum
ATAACTTTGAGTGATAAAATAAAAGAACCTATACTTATAGAGGAAAACGGCGAACTTAAAATAATAATCAATAACCCTAAAGAGAATTTACCAGCGTTGGTGGAAAAATGGATAAGGCAGCAAGCCAAAATAATTTTGACTAAAAAGATAAAAGAAACGGCAGAAAAAATGGGCGTTAATTTTAATAATATTTTTATAAAAGACCAAAAAACTTTATGGGCCAGTTGCTCTTCAAAGAATAATTTGAATTTTTCTTACCGCATTTTAAAAACACCGCCAGTAGTACAGGATTATCTTATAGTACACGAACTTGCCCACCTTATACACTTTAACCACAGTGCGGAATTTTGGGCTGAAGTCGCAAAGTATGTTCCTGATTATAAAGAGCAGCGTAAATGGCTTAACGCAAACCGTTATGCCGTTATGGCACAGACAGATATAAAATATATCGCGCCGCAGGAGAATAAAGCAGATGCTTAAAAAAATGCTTTTTGCGGTTTTATCCATTTTGTTGCTTTTACCTTGTTTAAATGCAAAGGAAATCCCCGTGAAAATGTTTGGGAAACCTAAAGCAGCAATAAAAATGATAAACAAAGACGGTATTGATTATATTGATGCTCTGCGTCTTAGTAAAACTTTAAAATTGCAGACTACTTGGTTTAACCGTTCCGGACAACTTAATATTAAAGGGCCGGAAAATTTCCTGTGTATTTTACGCTCCGGCCAGCCCAATGCCGTTATCAACGGGGAAAATTATCCGCTTAAAGGTAATATTTTTATGGACGGCGGCAGCCTTTATGTTCCTTTAAGTTTTTTTACATCAGGTAAAATTTCTTCTTATATCGGGTACAATATCAGTTTTGAGGACGGCACGCTGGTAATAGAAAAAATTTATAATCTTTCGCGGGAAGATTTTAAAGAAAATACGGCTCAGGCAGATTTAATTTTTAAAAAGAACGGACAAATTAAAGTAAATAAAACAAACCGCGGCAGGTACTTTGCGGAATTATCTTTTAGCGGTGCGGTAATTAAACGGGAAGAAACTTTAACCCCTCAAAGCCAATTTATAGAAAATATCAAAATACGCCAAAACGGGGAAGATGTTTCCGTAAGCATACAACTTAAAGGCAAAGGACACGAATGGTTGGTGTTTGAAGAAGGCAATTATATCGCTTTTTGTGCAGGGGAAACTGAGCCTTCTTCCCCTTTAGCGGTTTATCTGCTTGGGGATAATGCAGCGGGGAAATCCTCACAAACGCAAACGGAACAAATAGTACTTACAAAACCTTCTGTACTTGAGCAAGCCGATGATATAGTTTTATTGCAAGAAGATTTATTACAGGCAGACGCCGGTAATCAAGAGGAAGATATAACAGAATTAGGGGATGAATTTTTTGCGGCGCAGCCTGTTATAAGCAAACCTAATACGCAAAACAGGCAAACTGCGGCAAAAAAGACCTCAGAGCCTAAAGGTACGGTAGTAAATAAATTGGTAACCTCTAATGAACTTGCGGAACTAAAAAAAGCGAAGGCAGATAAAAATAAAAAATTCCGCGTTTTAATAGACCCGGGCCACGGCGGTAAAGATTCCGGCGCTGTGCGCAAAGGCAGCAGTAAAGAAAAGGATATAAACCTCGCCGTAGGCAAAGCGCTTTATGATTTACTGAAAAAGGAAAAGAATTTTGAGGTCAAAATCACGCGCGACAGTGATGTTTTTATAACTTTGGGCGACCGCGCTACTATGGGTAATGAATGGAAAGCCGATGCCTTTGTTTCAATACATTCCAATGCGGCAAAAAGGCCTTCTGCCAACGGCTTTGAGGTTTATTTCCGTTCCGATAAAGCATCCGATGCCGAAGCCGCAGAAACCGCCGCACTTGAAAACGAAGCCATACAGTATGAAGGCAAAACCGGAGGCAATATAAGTTTTGCCGATTTACTTTTAAAATCCCTTGCCACTAACGAAAATATAAACCAAAGTTCAAAACTTGCGGCGCAGATAAGAAACAGCACCAACAAAAAAAGTTCGTCGATAGGGATAAAAGTATATCAGAACAGTGCAATAAAACAGGCTAATTTTTATGTTTTAAGGGGTGTTCATTCCGCAGCGGTTTTAGTTGAAATGGGCTACCTAAGTAATGCCAACGACAAAAAGAAACTGAACACCAAAAATATACGCAGTAAAATAGCCGAATGTATAAGGGACGGTATAGTATCTTATGCTAAGGCTGAAGGCTGGAAATAAAATATACGGTTAAAACGGAATTTTTATGGAGAAAGAACTTAAAAAAACAGCATTATACGAGGCTTGTGTAAAAGCAGGCGCAAAGATGATAGATTTTCACGGCTGGCTTTTGCCTGTGCAGTATGAAGGCATAATAGCCGAACATAAAGCCGTCAGGGAAAACGCAGGTATGTTTGATGTTTCCCATATGGGGCAGGTCTTTTTTGAAGGGCCGGATGCTTATAAATTTTTACAAAGCGTAGCCACCAATAATTTTAAACTTGAAGAAGGCCGCGGTGCTTATGCCCATGTGCTTAACGATAAAGGCGGCATTATTGATGACATTATTGCCTTTTGCTTAACGCCGGAAAAATTTTTGGTGGTGGTAAATTCCGCGACAAGGCAAAAAGATTATAATTGGTTTAAGCAAAAAGCGGAAGGCCGCAATGTAAAAGTGATAGATGCTTCCGATGATTTTTCTATGCTTGCTTTGCAAGGCCCTAAAGCGTTGGATTACTTGGAAGAACTTGATAAAAACATAAAAGAGTTAAAGCGTTTCCATATTAAAGAGGTTGACTTATTTGGGCAAAGTGCCTATATTACAAGAACGGGCTACACGGGGGAAGACGGTGTGGAAATTATGGGCAGCCACGCACAAATAAATAAATTGTTTGAGTGGTGTCTTGCCCACGGTTTTAAGGCTTGCGGACTTGGTGCAAGGGATGTCTTAAGGCTGGAAGCGGGCTATCTTCTTTCCGGCAGTGATATGGATGAAAGGCGCAATCCTTATGAAGCCTCTTGCGGCTGGGTAGTCAAGTTGAATAAAGAAGAAGACTTTACCGCCAAAAAAATTATGGCGGAAGTTAAAGCAAACGGCGTTAAGCAAAAACTTACGGGTTTTGTCCTTACCGCACCCGGCATAGCAAGGGAAGGCTGTGCAATATTTAAAGACGGTAAACAAATCGGCAGCCTTACAAGTGCCACATTTTCGCCTTTGTTTAAAGCAATAGGCTGCGGATATGTACCTGCAGATTTACAGGAAGGGGAAAGCGTGGAAATAGAAATCCGCGGCAGAAAAGTTGCCGCAAAAGCAGTAAAAATGCCTTTTTATAAAAACAAAGTTTAGGAGATTAAAAAATGTACGAACAGGAAAATTGCAAATTTGCCAAAACCCATGAATGGGCTTTTAATGAAAACGGCGTTGCCGTAGTAGGTATCAGCGACCACGCTCAGCACGAAATCAGCGATATTGTCTTTGTGGAATTACCCAAAAAGGGCGCGCAGGTAAAAGCGGGGCAGCAGTGCTGTGTTATTGAGTCGGTAAAATCCGCTTCGGATATTTTCAGCCCTGTCAGCGGGGAAATTGTTGAAGTAAACGAAGCCTTAAGTTCCGATGCGGCTTTAGTTAACAGAGAACCGCACGCAGGCGGCTGGATTTTTAAAGTTAAGATGTCAGACGCTAAAGAATTAGATAATCTTTTAACTTTTGAAGATTATAAGAAAACTTTATAAATTTTGATTTTTTGTTGTGTCCCTTGCGTGTTTAAAGCGCAAGGGAAAGTATGTCTAAGAGGAAATAAATGTTTACTTCCAATACCGAAAAAGAAAAACAGGAAATGCTTGACGCCGTTGGCGTAAAAAGCATAAAAGATTTGTTTAAAGATATAGAGCCTTCCCTTCTGGCCGGTAAATTTGATTTGCCTGCCGCTATGACGGAAGCAGAACTTTCCGCACATATAAAACAACTTGCGGCGGAAAATAAACCTTTGGTAAATTTTGCCGGTGCCGGCATTTACGAACATTTTATTCCGGCGGCTGTTAATGCAATCAGCAGCAGGGGGGAGTTTTTAACGGCTTATACACCTTATCAGGCTGAAGCCAGCCAAGGCACTTTACAAGCCATTTACGAATATCAAAGTTGCATTTGCGCTTTGTTTGAAATGGGGGTATCTAATGCTTCCCATTACGACGGTGCAACCGCTTTGGCGGAAGCCTGCGGCGCAGCAGTAAGAATAAAAGGCAAAAATAAAATTTTGCTTTCTGCCGCTTTAAATCCCGAATATAAAAAAGTTTTAAACACTTATTTTAAAGCCTCAAATGTAGCGGTTTTTGAAGATTGTCCTTTAAATAACGCTACAGTTGATTTAAACTGTTTAAAAGAAAAATTATCGTCAGGGGAATATGCGGCTTTTGTGCTTGCCAATCCTAATTTTTACGGCTGTCTTGAAGATGCAAAATCAATCAGCAAAATAACGCACGAAGCAGGCGCGCTTTTAATAGCACAGGTTTATCCCGTAAGTTTAGGTATACTTGAAACACCGGGTTCTTATGATGCCGATTTTGCCGTTGCCGAAGGCCAATGCCTTGGCAATACTATGAGTTTCGGCGGGCCGGGGCTTGGTATTTTTACCTGCAAAAAAGAGTATGTGCGCTATACTCCAGGGCGCATCTGCGGTATCAGCAAAGATGCTGATGGCAAACGGGCTTTCGTTTTGACTCTGCAAGCCAGAGAGCAGCATATCCGCAGGGAAAGGGCGGCTTCAAATATTTGTTCCAATCAGGCTTTATGTGCTTTAAATGCGGCGGTTTATCTTACTTTAATGGGGCCTTACGGTATGAGGGAAGTAGCCGAGGCGAATATAGAAAATGCCCATATTCTAAAAGATAAAATTTGTTCTCTTAAGGGATATAAACTTAAATTTGACAAGCCTTTCTTTAACGAGTTTGTAGTTGAATGCCCAAAACCTGCCGCGCAAATAATTAAAGCGGCGGCCAAAAAAGGTATTTTAGCCGGTTATGATTTAGGCCGTAATGATAAAACTTTAAAGAATTGTCTGTTGGTATGTGCGACGGAAATGCGTACAAAAGCAGATTTGGAAACTTTTATTTCCGTCTTAAGGGGGATATAAAAATGAATACATATCCGCATAATTTACTTTCCATTGAAAAATCCTCTTTAGGCAGGCGCGGCCCGCAAATCCGCAAAGCGCAAAAAGATGCAAGTGCTTATCTTCCTAAAGAATTTTTACGCCGAACTCCGCCAAATTTGCCGAGTTTAAGCGAGTTTGATACCGTCAGGCATTTTACTAATCTTTCAAGGCTTAATTTCTGCCTTGATACGCATTTTTATCCTTTGGGTTCGTGTACTATGAAATATAATCCCAAAGCCTATGATGTGTTAAGTGCTTTAGACGGATTTTCCGCTTTGCATCCTTATACACCTCAGGATTATGCCCAAGGTACTTTAAGCATAATTTACGGCTTAAGGCAGCAGTTAAAAGCAATTACGGGGCTTTATGATTTTACGCTTCAGCCCGCAGCAGGCGCGCACGGGGAGTTTACGGGCGCTTTGATTGCGGCGGCCTATCACAGAAGCCGCAAAGATTTTGAAAGGAAGGAAATCATCATCCCCGATACCGCGCACGGTACAAACCCTGCGACGGCGGTAATGGCAGGGTGCAGAGTTATAAATATTAAATCCGCGCCCGACGGCAGGGTCGATATTGAAGAACTTAAAAAAGTTCTCGGCCCAAAAACTGCGCTTGTTATGCTTACCATACCAAATACAGCCGGCCTTTTTGAAAAGAATATTAAGCAAATTGCAAAACTTGCGCACGAAGCCGGCAGCCTTTTGTATATGGACGGCGCAAACTTAAATGCTTTAATCGGTATGGTAAAGCCGGCAAATATGGGTGTTGATATTATGCACATAAATTTGCATAAAACTTTGGCTACCCCGCACGGCGGCGGCGGGCCTGGGGCCGGTGCTGTGGGCGTATGTGAAAAACTTGCTGATTTTTTACCTGTACCCAGAGTTGAATTTGACGGTAAAAAATATAAACTTTCCGTTAAATCCAAAAACACGATAGGTGCGGTAAAAAGTTTTTACGGCAATATTTCCGTTATTATAAGGGCATATTGTTATCTTAAACAGTTTGACGGACAAACACTGAAAGAAATTGCGGAAAATGCCGTCTTAAACGCAAATTATGTAAGGGTAAAACTTGCAAAGTATTTCCCTGCGTTTTTTGATGAAATTTGTATGCACGAGTGCGTGCTTACCATAGATAAAGGTATGCTGCCCAATGCCAAAACAATAGATATAGCAAAAATGCTTTTGGATATGGGCTTTCACGCGCCGACGGTGTATTTCCCGCTGATTGTGCCGGAAGCAATTATGATTGAGCCTACGGAAACAGAAAATAAGCAGACATTGGATAAATTTATCAGTGCGCTTATAAGTATTTTCCTTGAGGCCGGCACGAATCCGGAAGTTCTGCACCAAGCACCGCGTAAATGCCCCGTTAAACGCATTGATGAGGTAATGGCTGCAAGAGAACCTAATTTAAGATGGTAAAGATAATATTATCCCCGTCTTTGGATGTTTACGGCCAAATGGCGCTTGACGAAACTTTGGTTTTAGAAAAATCTTTAGCCGGGGATAATTTGCTTCGCTTTTTTAATTGGGCGGGCGGTGATTATGCAACTTTCGGTTATGCCCAATTTTACGCGGATGCAAAAAAACAGATTGAAAGTTTGGGAATAAAAGAATTTACGCGCAGGCCTTCGGGCGGCGGAATAGTTATCCATAAGCAGGATTTAACTTTCAGCCTTGTTTTTAACGGCGCGGCGGATTTTAAAGTAAGGGAAGTTTACCGCATTTTACATTCGCTTATTTGCCGCGAACTTGAAGTATGCGGCGCTAAGTTGGAAATATATAACTCCCATAGTGATTACCGCCCCGCAAATAACGGCGTAAACTTTGCGTGTTTTACAAATCCGGTCGGCGATGATTTAATGAGCGGCGGAGTAAAAGTTTTGGGTGGGGCTATGCGGCGCTATGGTACAAGGGTTTTGTATCAGGGCAGTTTGCAGATTGAAAACGCCCGCAAAAATCCTGCTTATAAAAAGGCAATAAAAAAGGCTTTTGCGGATTTTTGCGGATGCAGAGAAGTTTTACACGAACCTGCAAACAAAGATGTTTTAGCACAGGCACAAACTTTGGCTTTAACTTATAAATCCAAAGAATGGAAAGAGAAATTTTAAGCAAATGAAACGGTTTATAAAAATAATTTTAGGGCTTTTGCTTTTGCCTTTGGCTTTTAATGTTTTGCTTTCCGTTTTTGAAATTTTGTGGTATTTGCTTAAAGGATACAGCACTACTTTGTATTTTATTGCGGGGGCTGCGGGATATATATTGCTGCATTTGTTTGTATATGATTTTTCCCGTATGTATGTTGTAGCGCACGAATTAAGCCACGCTTTTGCAGCCTTGCTTTGCGGATACAAGGTCAGCGGTTTTAGGCTTGGCAGCGACAGCGGTTCTGTAAGGGTAAGCGATATAAATACTTTTGTTTTGCTCGCCCCGTATTTTATACCTCTTTACAGTATATTGTTAACTGTGCTTTACATTATAGGGAGAATTTTTTATCCGCAGATACAAAATTATGCCGGTTGGTTTTTGGCTTTGCTCGGTTTCTTTACGGCTATGCATTTTATACATACTTATAAAGCCTTAACGGAAACGGAACAAAGCGATATAGATAAAGCAGGCGGTGGGATATTTTCTTTCCCGCTGATAATTTTAGCCAATATGCTTTTGGCTTTGTTGCTGGCGGAATTTTATTTTCCAGGGGTTTTGCCTGTCGGGGATATTTGGCGCGGTATTTTAGGGCGTACTTGGCAGTTTTGGAAGTGGGCTTGTATAAAAGTGTTTACTTTGTTTAAGGCTTTGTATTTATATTTTTCCGGTAAATGATGTATGAAACAAAAACTGAAACACTATTTTTTTAATACGGTAAAACTTACGCTAAAAAGCGTAATAAGGGCCTTTTTTGTTTTGACGGCTTTGTTAGTCGCGCTTATCGGAGCGGCTTGGTTTACTGCTGTTAAATACATTAGTGCGGAACATTTTGGCAAGGAGGTCGCTGCTGTTTTGCAGGAAGCACTTAACCGCCCTGTTGTTATAGGCTCTATGAAACTGACTTCCTTTAACAGTTTTGAAATAAATAATTTGCGTATCGTAGATACCCGACTTGAAAAATATAATGAGTTTTTATCCGTAGAAAAAGTAATAGTGCGTTTTGACCTTTTAGCCTTGAAGGAAAATATAGTTGATATTAAGGAATTGTGGCTGTTAAACCCTGTTATTAATATTATTAAGGATGAAAAGGGCCTTAGCAATATTCCCGATATAAATGTAGCCAGCCGCCAAAGTGCTACAGGGCAGCAGTTTGATGTCGTTTCAGAGCAGGGCAGCCCTTGGAAAGTTCTTATAGAAGACTGGGTAATAAAAAACGGTGTTTTCGCTTATATAGATATAGGGGCTGATACAAGCCATTCCTTAAGCGGTATTTTTGTCCGTTTTTATAATTTAAAGTTTAATGAATTTACGGATTATTCTTTAAATTTTGTTTTGAGAAATAAACTTAAAGATAAAATTATAGAAAATGAAATCGTAGCAAAAGGCAGCATAAACCTTGCTAATTTTGATTTATCTTCTATGGGGCTTAAAAATACTTCTCTGGAAATACTGGGCGCTAAAAAACCGCTAAAATTTCAGGCGGAAGCAAATAATTTTGCCAATCCTGTAATATCTCTTTCTTCTAACTTACCGCTTATTACTTACGAAGATGTATCTTTATATGTAAACAAACCGTTTGATTTTTCTATTCCTGCATCTGCGGTAAAGACGGAGGTTTCTTTCAGCGATAAATTTTCTAAAGCAAGTATTAAGTCTTTATCTTTAAAAAATAAAGATATTTCACTTTCCTTAAAAGGGGAGGCAGACTTTACCCAATCTCCGCTTTCTTTTTGGGCAGATTTTTCCACGGGGGAATTCCAGCCGGAAAAAGTGGATTATACTGGTATACTTAAACCGTATCAGGTAAAAGGGCAGATAAAGGCAAAAGGGCGTATAGAATATAAAAAAGGGAAATTTTCTTCGCCTAAATTTACGGTAGATTTAAACGGCGTTTCGGCTTTTATCAGCAATTTTACGATAGAAGATGTAAAAGGCACTTATATCGCACAAAATAATTTTAATGATATGAATGCGGAAGTAAAAGACGGCGTTTTTAAAGTAGTGCGGCAGACGGTTTCAAATATTAAGGGAACGGCTTCTTACCAGCATAAGCAGCAGAATTTTTATGCAAAAATTAAAGATACTTTAATAAACGGTAATAATTCTACGATAAGCGTTGCGATTTCCAAGGTGCGCCAAGATAACAGGGTAATAAAAGCCAATTTATATTTAAGTCTTTTAAGCCCGTTGGAAGTTTTTGATATTACGGAAGATTTTGTTGAAGCACTTTCCTACGGCACTGAAGGCGAACGGGAAAAAGATACCAGTGATTTGGGCTGGTTAAGGAATTTCCGCTCCGGCATACCGGAATTTATGCCTAATTTTAACGGATTTGTCTATGCCGCTAAATTTGAAACGCCCATAATTTCAGGTTATGATTTTAATGCGGAATTTGACTTAAAAAATCTTTTGCCCGGTATGGATAAATTAAACGGCCAAATAGAAGCAAAGATACAACAAGGCACTATTTATAAATTGCAGGAAGCAGCCGACAGGCAAAAGGCTTTGGGCATAGCATACCAGCCTTTTGTTATTATGAGCAAAATGGAAAGGGCAGGTTCTTTTAAGATGAATAAAGTGCTAAAAGATACACCTTTTGATACAATGACTGCCTCTGTGGGCTTTAATAATGGTAAAATGAATATTAACAATTTTTATGTTGACGGCAATGTGCTTGCCGCGGCAGTAGACGGTAATGTTGACTGGGTAAATGAAACCCTTGACCTTGATATTGTAACGATGTTTAGGAATACTTCCAAGAGGGGGGCATTATCAGAAAATCTTACCGATGAAACAGGCGAACCGGCTTTGGCTTTCAGGACTTACGGGCCTATGACAAAAGCGGCAGTACAAATGAAAAGCCCCAAAAAAACAAACAGTACAATAAAAGCCGCGCGGGAAAAGGGTTTAAGTACGGATTTCAGCGCGGGGCAGGATTTCGTAAAGGAGAAATAAATGCTCAGGAAACCTAAAATAGATATTATCAGCGTTTTGGAAGAAAATGATGCTTTTATAGACGGACATTTTGAATTACCTTCCGGCCTTCATATCCAAAGTTATATAGATACACAGGCAGTAATGCAATATCCGAGTATAGCGGCAAAAATAGGCGCGGCTTTGGCGGATTTGTTTAAGGAAAATACGGATGCCGTATTTTCCCCTACGCCGGAAAATTCAAATATTGCTCAGGAAGTCGCCCGCGTAAAAAATGCAAGGGCGTTATTTGCTACAAGCGAGAACGGAACAATGCAACTTAAAGGTTCTGTAAAAATCAATCCGGGCGAAAAAATTTTAATAGTTGATAATGTAACAATGACCTGCCGTAAAGTACGGGAGGCTGTTTCCTTAATTAAAATGTTTAAAGCAATCCCGATAGGTATCGCTGTAATAGTTGACCGTTCCGTTACCGGTGCGGTAGGTACTGTTCCTTTGCGTTCTTTATTAAGTTATCCTCTTGATACTTTTGAGCCGGAAAACTGTCCTATGTGCAAAGCAGGTACAAAACTTACAAAAAGGTAATTGCAAATGAAAGAAATTAAACTTAAAGCGAAAGAAGAACACCGCGTAAATAAAGGCCATTATTGGGTGTTTTCCAACGAACTTGAAAAGGTGGACACTTCTTTAAAGGCTGGCAGTATTGTAAAGGTTTTAGATAGTAAGGGGGAAGTGTTAGGTACGGCTTTTTTTAATCCGCACAGCCTTATTGCGGCAAGGTTTATTGTCAAAGGTGATGAGCCTTTAAGCAAAGATTTTATTTTTGAGCATTTAGATAATGCTTACTCTTACAGAAAGCAGTTTAATATAAGGCACTATGGCCGTATGTGCTACGGGGAAGCCGATGCCTTGCCAGGCCTTATAATAGACCGCTACGGGGATTATCTTGTTATAGATATTCTTACTGCGGGTATGGAACTTTTAAAGCAAGATATTATAAAAGCGGTAAATAAAATTTTTAAGCCTAAAGGCATTTTATTTAAAAATGAATCTTCTTTCAGGACTTTGGAAGGCCTGCCGCTTGCACCGCAGACGATAGGAGATGTTCCGCAGGAAGTTGAAATAGAAGAAAACGGCGTAAAATATAAAGTGGCTTTAACCGGAGGCCAAAAAACAGGTTTTTATTTTGACCAACGCGATAACAGGGAGTTTATGAAACCGTATTTTAAAGATAAAATCGTTATGGATTTATATTCTTATACGGGTTCTTTCGGCATAACTGCGGCTTTAAACGGCGCTGTTGCCGTTTGGGGTACGGATTCTTCTGCTCCGGCGGTGGATTATGCAAATATTTGCCAATACCGTAAAGATGATGCCGAGCGTTTACTTTCTGCTTTAAAGAAAGGCGAACTTCCGCAAAAGCCGGATATTATTTTGTTAGACCCGCCTGCTTTTGTAAAAAACAGAAAGGCTCTGCCTCAAGCCGTTAATTTATATGTTAAACTAAATAAAATGGCTTTAGAAGGATTAGACAGCGGCGGTATGCTGGCTACTTCAACTTGTTCGCATCATATCAGCAGAGAAATTTTTGTTGATATTTTAAAACAGGCCGCTGCCAAAGCGGGTAAAAAAGTTGCCTTGGTGGCTTTAAGGGGGCAAGCCAAAGACCATCCTGTTCTTTTGGGTATGCCCGAAACGGAATATCTGCACTTTGCTTTATTGCAGGTCCGTTAATATTTTAGATAAGGAGAAAAAGATGAAACTGTCATATAAATTATTTACTGCAGTTTTAGTTGTACTGTGCTTGGGATGCACTTGTAAGGAAGAAAAAGAAAATCTTGATATTGCTAAGGATATTCCCGTAGCACAAAGGGATCATATTATGGAAATTGCCAAAAAGGCTGAAGGCGGGGACGGTAATGCACAGGCATATTTAGGCGTGCTTTACTACACAGGTACGATAGGCAGAAACCATACGGCTGCGATGAATTGGTTTAAGAAAGCATCGGAAAACGGCTCAGGGGAAGCGGACTTCTTCCTTTCGGAGATGTATGAAGAAGGCGTCCATGTAAACCAAAATGCGGATATTGCATATAAATATTTAGTATCTGCTGCTAATAAGAGTTTTACAAGTGCAAGAATAAAAATTGCGGAAAAGTATGCCAATGGCGAAAAAGTTGCCCCGATTACTAAAGAAGAAATACTTTCTTGGCTTGATGTCTATATTAAAGACGGCAACGAAAAGGCTAAAGCCGCTAAGGAAAAAGTAGAAAAATTTGACCCGAAAGCCAAAAAGACGGAAACTAAAACGGAGAAAACTGTTGTAAAGGATGTCGACCAAACGGCCCAAGTTCCTGCCACACAACCCGAAACTGCAAAAGAAAAATAATTGCAGTTAAGTAAATATGTAAAACAAAAAGCCCCGCATTAATACGGGGCTTTTTACTTAAAGTTTTTGTGTAATATAATTTAGTACACAGCAATATTATTGTGCTTTTAAAGCAGCACCTTCTTCAAGCGCTTTTCTGTTAAGGGCTATCATTTCAGGCTTGGCGCGCTTAAAAACCTTCTTCATAGCGTTTTCTATCGCGTCAAGGCTGACAGCACCAGTAGCACCGGCAAAAGCACCTAAAGCAACTAATGTGGCAGTTCTTAAAGAGCCTACCTTTTCGGCAATTTCATTACAGGGGACATAAATAACTTTTATATCCTTTCTTGCCGGTTTTGTTTTGATTAAGGAACTGTTGATAATCAAAAGCCCGCCGCTTTTGAGCATAGGCTCAAATTTAGGTAATGAAGGCTCATTCATAACTATTGCCGTATCTGGAACGCAGACAACAGGGGTAGATACTTCCGTATCGGAGATAACTACCGAGCAGTTTGCCGTACCTCCGCGCATTTCCGGCCCGTAGGAAGGAAACCAACTTACGGCTTTGCCTTCAACAAGGCCTGCCTGTGCAAGTAAAACACCTGCGGAAACTACGCCCTGTCCGCCGAAACCGGCTATTCTTACACCTTGATACATATTATTTCCCCTCCTCTTTTTTGCCTTCGTCTTTAAACACGCCCAAAGGATATTGTGTCATCATTTTAGTCCTTAAAAACTCCAAGGCTTTTAAAGGCTCAACACCCCAGTTCGTCGGGCAGATTGAAAGCACTTCAATAAAGGAAAAGCCTACACCGTCAATCTGGTTTTGGAAAGCCTTTTTGATTGCTTTTTTGGCTTTCATAACATTTTGCGGAGTATCTACGGAAACTCTTTCAATATATTTTGCGCTTTTAAGTTGGCTTAACATTTCCGAAACATTTATCGGGTTGCCTTGCAGTTTTTCGTTTCTGCCTTTAGGGGCTGTGGTGGCAACTTGGCCTACAAGGGTTGTAGGGGCCATTTGTCCGCCCGTCATACCGTAAATAGTGTTATTTATAAAGATGACGGTAATATTTTCTCCCCTTGCGGCTGCGTGTACGATTTCCGCCATACCGATAGAAGCCAAATCTCCGTCGCCTTGATAGGAAAATACTATTGTATCTGGCCTTGAGCGTTTAAGGCCCGTTGCTATGGCAGGGCCTCTGCCGTGTGCGCCTTGTATTGCGTCGCAGTTAAAATATTTATCTGCAAAAACGGCGCAGCCTACGGGTGCTATACAAATAGTGCGCTTTCTAATATCAAGTTCGTCCATAGTTTCGGCAATAAGACGGTGTACTACGCTGTGTCCGCAACCCGGGCAGTAGTGCGTAGGAATATCAACTAAAGATTCGGGCCTTTTTGTTACGGGATTCATAATAATGTGCCCTCCTTACAAATTTTATTTTCCGGTTTGTGGCAGGTATTATCTGCTTTTTCGGCAAGGTCGGAAAGATTAAACAGAAAATCTTTTTTGCCTGTTAAAATGGATTTTACCGCTGTTTCAATATCTTCGGCTATGGGGAAGAACGCCCCTGGTTTTGCGTAAAGATGTACGGGTATTTTGCCGTTTACGGCGAGTTTAACATCGGTAATCATTTGGCCTAAACTCATTTCCGCACACAGCATAGCCTTGCATTTGTCTGCTAACTGTGCAATTTTCTTGGTCGGGAAAGGCCATAAAGTAATAGGCCTTAACAGACCAACTTTTATTCCTTCTTTCCTTAAAGCGTTTACTGCCGCCATAGAAGCCCTTGCACTTATGCCGTAGGCTACGATTACAACTTCGGCATCTTCGGTAAATCTTTCTTCAAAGCGGACTTCATCCCTTTCAATTAAAGCATAGCGTTCGGCGCGTTTTAAAATCATTTTTTCAAGTTCGCCTTCGGCCAAACCGTAGGAAGAAATCATATTTTTTGCTCTTGTGCCGTCATTAATACCTAAAGCCCAAGGTTTTGCAGGCAGGGTTTTGGGGTCAACAGGTTCAAAATTATAACTCATACCTTCCATCATTTGGCCTAAGATACCGTCTGCCAATATCATAGCAGGTACGCGGTACTTTTCTGAAAGTTCAAATGCTAATTTAGGGAAGTTCCCCAATTCTTCCACACTGTTTGGGGCAAGAACTATTAAGCGGTAATCTCCGTTGCCGCCGCCGCGTGTTGCCTGCATATAATCGCCTTGTGCGCCTGCGATATTGCCAAGGCCAGGGCCGCCTCTCATCATATTAACGATAAGGCAAGGTAAATCAGCACCGGCCATATAGGAAATACCTTCCTGTTTTAAACTTACGCCCGGGCTGGAAGATGATGTCATCGCTCTTACGCCCGTTGCGGCTGCGCCGTAAATCATATTAATAGCGGCTATTTCACTTTCGGCTTGTACGAAAGCCCCGCCGACTTCCTCCTGCCGCCAGGACATATATTCCGGTACTTCGTTTTGCGGCGTTATAGGATAGCCGGCAAAAAATCTGCATCCTGCCCTTATTGCGCCTTCGGCAAGGGCTTCATTTCCCTTTTTTAATTCTTTTTCTGCCATTTTATACCTCTTATCTGTAAACAGTTATAGCCAAATCGGGGCAAACTAAATAACACATACCGCAGCCTATGCAGGCTTCGGGCTTTGCTAACTGTGCGGGGTAATATCCCGTCTTACTGAAAGTTTTTGACATCGCAATACACTGCCTCGGGCAAGCCTGCGTACATAACTTGCAGCCTTTACAGCGCATCTCATTAACTTCTATTTTAGGCATAGTACCTCCTCTATATAAATATAGTATAAATCTTTTGAGGGATTATAGGCAAAAGTTTCCTGAATTTAATTGTTTAAAAAATCTTTACTAAACTTAAATAATGGCTGCCGCCGCGGCCATTGAATGCCGGCTGTTATTTAGATGATACAGAATATTGTTTAAATATGATAATGTCTTAAAAAGTTTATAATTTTATAATAAAAAAGCCCCGCATAAAGCGGGGCTTTAAATTGCGCATAAAGTTTAATTTACGCCGTGCATCCAACTCTTAATCTTACCGGAGAACAGCCATACGAGTAAGCCGAACACCATAAGTATTACGGCAGGTATCGCAAAGAATACGGCTTTTGATTCTAAGGAAGCCGATAAAGTAGCGAAATATCCGCCCATAAGATTGCCGAAGAAGGAAGAAGCAAGCCATACACCCATTAACATAGACATCAGTTTTGCGGGGGATAACTTTGTTACCATTGATAAACCTACAGGGGAAAGACAAAGTTCGCCGCAAGTATGTATGATATAAAGGGCAATAAGCCAATACATACTGATTTGGTGTTGGGCAGGCAAGAAAGCAGAGCCTATGGCAATTACCAAAAAGCCCAAGCCGGTTAAAAATACACCCATAGCGAATTTTAACGGAATGGAAGGTTCTTTGCCTTTGTTGCCTAATTTAATCCACATTTTCGCAAATAACGGTGCTAAAATGACAACGGCAATAGGGTTGATTGACTGGAACCAAGATGCTTTAATCTGTAATACAAATTTGCCGAATAAATTATAAGCCGGCAATACTATATCTTCCTGGGCAAATTTGCTTAAGGAAGAGCCTGCCTGTTCAAAGAAAGCAAAGAAGAAAATTGCAATAAAGGTAAATGTAAATACCGCTTTGATTTTATCTTTATCTTCCGCAGTTAAAGGTTTATCTTCTTCAATTGCTTCCTGAGTTTTATGTTTGGAAACAGGATATAAACCGATAGTACCCAAGAATCTTTTTTGTTCAACAAGATACCAAATCAAACCGATAATCATACCTATACCGGCTGCCATAAAGCCCCATCTCCACTGTACCCAAGCGGGGGAAGTTTCCGTAACTTCACCTACATAACCCGTAATGAAAGGAGCAATAAAAGCACCGACATTGATACCCATATAGAAAATAGTAAAGCCTGCATCTCTCCTGCGGTCATTAGGTTCGTAAAGTTCGCCTACAATGCTGGAAATATTAGGTTTAAAGAAACCGTTTCCCAAAATAATTAAAGCCAAACCTGCAAATAAAGCAACTTTTTCCGGTATAAATCCGTAAGAAGCAAGGGTAAACTGCCCTATGGCCATTAATACCGCACCTATGGTTATTGAATGTCTTTTGCCTATATAGTTATCTGCAATCCAACCGCCAAGTACGGGGGTAAGGTAAACCAAGGCTGTAAACCAGCCGTATATTTTATAAGCCTGAGGGCTGCTGAAACCGATTACGGCGCTTGTCATAAAATAGACAAGCAAGGCTCTCATGCCGTAGTAGTTAAATCTCTCCCACATTTCCACCATAAAAAGCATATATAAGCCTTTAGGGTGTCCTTGTTTGGTGAGATTATGTTTAATTTCGCTGTCTGTCATTAATAATCTCCTTACTGCTTAGATAAATCTTTTACTTTAATTTTATAGAGCAGCATTTATTTTTTCCAATCAACTTAAATTATACCAAAAAAACAACTCTGTATTCTTGCCTTTACAAATTAAATGTAAAAATGTTTAATAGGCTTAAAGCCGTTTACGGGGGATAATTATGAATCCTGAAAGTTCTTTTAATGTCTACAGCCCTGCAAGGGGTATAATCAAAAGTCTTAAAGATGTCCCTGACGAGGCCTTTGCCGAGGGATATTTAGGCCCTGGTGTTTGTATTTTGCCTCAAGAGGGTATCGTAAAAGCACCTTTTGACGGTGTAGTAAAAACTTTACACCAATCTTTGCATGCTGTGGTAATAGAAAGTAATGGCGTTGAAATACTTATTCATATCGGAGTAGAAACCGTAGCGTTAAAAGGCAAAGGTTTTAAAGCCTTTTGCAAAGAAGGCCAAGAAGTTAAAAAAGGGCAAACGCTGATAGAATTTGATAAAGATTTCATAGCAAAAAATACTCCGAGTAATTTGGTTATAGTGCTTGTTGCAGAGCCTCAGGGGGCGGAAATTTCGCCCGAAGCAACAGATAAACCTGTTAAAAGCGGTGATTTGCTCTTTTGTGTAAACGGTGTTGAAAACGGCAGTAATTCTTGTGATATACAAACATTAAATGAAAATACCGATGACCTTATAAAAAAGGAAATAATTATATCTTCCCCTAACGGTTTACACGCACGCCCCGCGGCGGCAATAGTTAAAGCGGCTAACCAATTCCCTTCCGAAAAGATATTGATTTATAAGGAAGGAAGAATGGCTAATGCCAAAAGTCTGGTAGAGATTTTAGGTTTATCAATAAATTTCAGGGACGAAGTCGGCTTTTCCGCACAAGGGCCTAATGCATCGGAAGCGTTAAAAACGGTGCTTGAAGCGGCAGGCTCTTTTGAAATTTCAAAGCCTGCAGAGGAACACCCCTTGCCGGCGCCTGATTTTTGCAAAGAAGTTATGTTTAAAGGTATAAGTTTATACCCGGGGCTTGTGATAGGGCGTGCAGCCGTTTTAAAAAGAGAAGAAGCAACTTTTAAGGAAAATGCTGATGATATTTCTGCGGAAAAAGACAAATTAGATAAAGCGCTTGCTTCCGTTAAGGATAAGATAGAAGCAGATATAATTGCCTGTAAGGATAATAACCGCAGGGAAATCTTAAAAGCGCATTCAATTATGCTGGCAGATCCTTTCCTTAAGGATTATTCTGCCCGTCTTATAAATGAAAATAAAACAGCGGAATTTGCTTGGCACAGTGCTATACAGGAAAGTATAAAAATTTTGGATACGACTTTAAATTCTCTGCTTAAAGAAAGGAAATCCGATTATAAAGATATAGAAACAAGGGTTCTTGCGGAAATTACAGGCCGCAATATCGGGGAATTTAACTTTGCGCCTGATACAATTTTAATTACAGATGAACTTTTACCCGGTGAACTTTCCCGTCTTGAAGGTAAAATAAGCGGTTTAATAATGGCTGGCGGCTCGCAGACTTCCCATATATCCATAATGCTTAAAAACAGCAATATGCCCTCTTTAATTTCCGCAGGCCCTCGCGTGCTTTTAATCCCTGAAGGTACAAATATTGTTTTGGATTCGGCAAAAGGCATAGTAAAAGTTAATCCCGCAAATTTGGAAGCGTACCGTATCCAAAGCGAGGAAGTTAACCTGATAAGAACAAAAGCCGCACAGCACGCTACTGAGCCGGCTGTAAGCAAAGACGGAATTGCAGTAGAAATAAAAGGCAATGTCGGCAGCCTCAGGGAAGCAATTAAAGCACAAGAAAACGGTGCTGAAGGAATAGGACTTTTAAGGAGTGAATTTTTATTTTCTTCCTACCGCAGAGAACCTTCGGAAGAAGAACAATTTGAACTTTACAGCGAAATCTGCGCAAGCCAAAAAGGCAAAAGCGTTATCATAAGGACTTTTGATACCGGCGGAGATAAACCTTTGTCCTTTTTCCCGTTGCCTAAAGAAGATAATCCTATAGTCGGTTTGCGCGGCGTAAGGAATTATTATCTTTTACCGGATTTATTCCGCCGTCAGGTGCGTGCTATTATGCGCGTAAAACCTTACGGTACGGCTAAGATAATGCTGCCTATGGTAGGCTTTGTTGAAGAAATACGCAAATACCGCGATATTATCAGACAAGAACAAGAATCTTTAGGCATAGACAAAGTTTCGGTAGGTATGATGGTTGAAGTGCCTTCCGCCGCAATTATGGCGAATGTGTTTGCAAAATATGTTGATTTTATGTCTTTGGGTACTAATGATTTAACACAATATGCCTTGGCTGTTGACCGCGGTAATACTAATTTGAATAAATTTGCCGATACGCTGTGTCCGGCGGTATTAAAACTTATTTATACTGCTGCGCAGGCATGTGCCGGTGTAAATATACCGATAGGTGTGTGCGGCGCTGTTGCAGGGGATGTGCAGGCTGTGCCTTTGCTGATAGGTTTGGGAATTAAAAGTTTAAGCGTACCCAGCGGGCTTACAGCGGAAATAAAATATCTTATCAGGCAATTGGATATATCTTTCTGCCGCGATTTTGCGCTTAAATGCCTTGATATGGAAAGCGCTTTGGAAGTAAGAGCGGAAGTAAAAAAAGTTTTTAATTTATAGGAGTATTTAATGATAAAAAAATATTTTTTTGCTCTTGGTGCTTTTTTCGTTAAATTAGGCAAATCTTTAATGCTGCCGATAGCAGTTTTGCCTATCGCAGGGCTTTTGCTGCGTTTGGGGCAGGCGGATTTGCTGAATATAAGTTTTATGTCTGCGGCAGGACAGGCGGTTTTTGATAACTTGCCTTTGATTTTTGCTTTGGGGGTAGCGGTAGGCTTTGCCAAGGAATCACACGGCGCAGCGGCAATATCTGCTTTTGTCGGTTATATAGTTTTAACTTCCGCTATGAAAGAATTTGATAAAGACCTTAATATGGGTGTTTTCGGCGGTATACTTATAGGTGTGGTAGCAGGGGAATTATATAACAGATATAAAGATATAAAACTGCCTTCGTATCTGGCATTTTTCGGCGGGCGGCGTTTTGTGCCGATAATTACGGGCTTTACGGCAATTTTGTTAGCGGTAATTTTCAGTTATGTTTGGCCGCCGGTACAGAATTTGATAAAGGGTTTCGGTAATTGGATTATAGGCTCTGGTAATATAGGGCTTTTCAGTTACGGGGCGGCTAACCGTCTTTTAATACCGTTAGGATTGCATCACATCATAAATACTTTAGTGTGGTTTCAGTTCGGGGATTATTATCAGGTTTTAGATACGGGGGCTACTGTTTTAAAACAAGGCGATTTATGGCGCTTTTTTGCCGGAGATCCCAATGCCGGTGCTTTTATGGCGGGGTTTTTCCCGATAATGATGTTCGGGCTGCCGGCTGCTGCCGCCGCTATGATTGCCGAAGCATATAAACAAAACAGAAAAGCCGCCGCCGGTGTGCTTTTATCTTTGGCTTTGACCTCTTTCTTAACCGGCATAACCGAACCGATAGAATTTGCTTTTATGTTTTTGGCTTTTCCGCTTTATATTTTGCACGCTGTTTTAACGGGTTTAAGTATGGTAATAATGAATGTGCTTAATATAAAATTAGGTTTTAGTTTCTCGGCAGGATTGATTGATTATCTTTTAAATTACGGTATAAGTACAAATCCGTTAATGCTTATTCCCGTAGGGCTTGCTTACAGTGTTGTGTATTTCTTTTTATTCCGTTTTGTTATCAGGAAATGGAATCTTGCCACTCCCGGGCGCGAAACACCGCCAGAAAAACAGGCAAAGCCTTTGCCCGAACAGCAGATTAAGGATAGCGATGTGCAGGAAGCAAAACCTTTGCAGGATACTGCCGTAATGCAGGAACAGAAGGTATCCGAAACCAAACAGAAAACGAGGGCGGGACTTTATCTTGAAGGTTTGGGCGGTAAAGATAATATAAAGGTTATTGGCGCTTGCGCCACAAGATTAAGGGTTGATATTAACGATAATAAACTTGTAAAAGAAGATATTCTTAAACAGGCCGGCGCGCGTGCCGTAATTAACAAAATGCAAGGCAGCGTACAGGTAATAATAGGGCCGGAAGCAGATATGATTTGTGATGAAATCCGTACTGTGATGAAATAGATTTGTGAGGCGAAAATGAATATTATTCTTGAGGAAAATGATTTAGGCTTTCTTGCCGCAAGTTATTTAAAAAAGCGTTTAAAAGAAACCGGCGGCAAAATGGTTTTGGGTTTACCTACCGGCGGCACTATGGAAGGTTTTTATAAACATCTTGTTGATTTTTATAAAGCGGGCCAAATAAGTTTTAAAGATGTAATAACTTTTAATTTAGATGAATATACAGGGCTTAGTGCGACATCACCGCAGAGTTACCGTTATTATATGGATAAACACCTTTTTGATTATGTAGATATAAAAAGGGGAAATATCCATTTTCCGGATGCCGACAATGAAAATTATGAAAAAGCGTGTAAAGATTACGAAGAACGAATAACAGCCGCAGGCGGTATTGATTTACTTTTCGGCGGTGTGGGGCGCAACGGTCATATCGCTTTTAACGAAAGCGGCACGCCTTTTGATATACCTACACACAGGGTAAAATTGGCAGAAAGTACGCGTAAAGCCAATGCAAGGTTTTTTAAAGGCGGGATAGAAGATGTGCCTTATTATGCTCTTACTATGGGTATGGGTACTATTTTAAAAGCGAAGGAAATCATTATTTTGGCATCCGGAGAAAATAAAGCCGAAGCCGTTTATCACGCGGTGCAAGGCAATATAACAACGCTTTGGCCTGTAAGTGCTTTAAAGGAACATAAAAACAGTTTTATACTTGCTGACGCTAAGGCTTTAAGTTTAGTAAGTAAAAGTGTTTTGGAAGAATATAAAAATTGTTCTCTGGGGCAAAGTTGCCTGAACGGACAAAACGGAACGAAATGAAAAAGATTTATTTTAACGCTACTGTATGGCAAAACGGAGAGTTTATAAAAGGCTCTTTGGTAGAGGAAAACGGTTTTGTTGTTTCCGTTTTGCCGGAAGGGGAACTTTTGCCCGAAGGGGAAAAACATAATCTTAACGGTGCTTACATAATACCTGCTTTTATTGATACGCATATACACGGCTTCGGCGGGTACGGTACGGACAGTTTTAAAGCGGAAGATTTGCTTAAAATGTCAGAACTGCTTGGCAAAAACGGTGTTTGTGCTTTTATGCCTACCATATACCCTAATACACCGGAAATTATGCTTAAAAATATCAAAGCGCTTATGCCGGCTTTCGGGAAGGAAACCGGTGCAAAAATTTTGGGCTTTCATTTGGAAGGGCCTTTTATCTCGCCGGAAAAATTAGGCGTAATGAAGCCCGAAGCCGCCGCTAAAGCCGATTTGACTTTGATGAATAAACTTTATGAAGCCGCACAAGGTAAAATATCTGCTTTAACACTTGCGCCGGAACTTGAAAATATTGATAAAATAGTAAAGTTTTGCCTTGATAATAATATTTTGCCGCAGGCAGGCCATACAAACGCAACTTACAAACAAATGCTTAACGGCGCGTCAATGGGGATACACCACGCTACACATTTGTTTAATGCTATGAGGGGTATCTCCCATAGAGAACCAGGCGCGGCAGGCGCAGTTATCCTTACGGATAAATTCAGTTATGAATTGATTTGCGACGGGGTACATGTTTGTCCGGAGATTGTCAAAATGCTAAAGCGTCTTAAAAATCCGCAGGATTTAGTTTTGATAACCGACGCTTTAAAGCCTGCCGGAACACAAGGCGGCCTTGCCAACGGGCAAGAAGTTAAACTTGAAGGCGGTGTATTTAAACGCTGCTCTGACGGAGTAGTCGCCGGCTCTGCTCTTACAATGCTTAAAGGTTTTAAAAATCTTGTTGATTGGGGCTTTTCTTTACCGCAGGCCCTGCAAGCCGCGGCGGAAAATCCTGCGCGTGTGCATAGGCTTAATTTCGGCACTTTATCAAGCGGGCAAAGGGCATATTTTAATATAATAGATAAAGATTTAAACCTTTTGGAAACAGTACTTTAATATGACGGAACTTTCAATCTGCATTCCCACTTTTAACCGCGCGGAATATCTGCCGGTTATTCTTGACAGTATTTTTAAACAGGGCATTTTTGACGGCGTTGAAGTGTTGGTAAGCGATAATAATTCCTATGACGATACCGCGCGTATAGTTAAGGAATATAAGGCCCGCTATAAAAATTTGGTCTATTATAAAAATGATATAAATGTAGGGTTTGACAGAAATGTCTTAAACTGTATCACAAGAGCAAAAGGGAAGTATTGTTGGATTTTGGGCGATGACGACCGCCTTTTATCAGGCTCAATAGGCTTTGTTCTGCGCAATATAAAAAGCGGGCAGGATATTTATACTTGCGGGCTTA
Source organism: Candidatus Proelusimicrobium bovinum (assembly GCA_902791965.1). GTDB lineage: Bacteria > Elusimicrobiota > Elusimicrobia > Elusimicrobiales > Elusimicrobiaceae > Proelusimicrobium > Proelusimicrobium bovinum. The sequence continues at coordinate 23,467 of CADAXZ010000008.1, forward strand.
ATCTGTGCGACGCTAAATTAAGATTTTTGGAAACTTGGCAGTTGGCGCGCGGCATTAAAGACGGCAAAGTGGTAAATATGGCAAGTGAAGGCGAACTGCTGCGCTATTTAAAAAAGGTTTGTTCCAACGGCGGTCTGTTCGGTTATATCGGCACTTGTGTTTTTAACAGGGAAACCGCACTTAAAATTAAAGGGACACAAAGAGTAAGCGGGCTTGGCTGGATACATATTTATTTGCTTTGGTCCTTTAAAAATTTTAATGCCAAGTTTAAATTTTTAAAAAGACCTCTTGTTGATTTAAGAACACAAAATGACAGGGATGTAAAAGAAAATTCCAAAATACACCGCCTTACTTTGGAACTTAAGGGCCTTTATATAATTGCGCAGGAAGTTTTTTATAATCAGCCTAAACTTAAAAATGCTTTTTTGGCGGCTGTTAAAAGATATATTGCACCTTCAAGCATACCGCCGGTTTTAATTTTAAATAAAGCGGAAAAAAAGGATTGGCCGGAGTTTTGTTCGTGGATAGTAAAATATCCTTATTCAAAGATGTTTAAAAAGAATGTCAATTCTTATTGGCGGATAAACCCTGTCTATTTTTTACGGGTATTTATCAATTTACCTGTTTTGGCTTTTGTTAAAAGGCCTCTTAAAAAACTTTTGCGCCGTGCTTAATAGTAAGGCGTGAGCAGTTTAAAAGCATTAAATAAAATTCTTTCATAAAAAGAGTATTTAGGTATTGCTTGTTTTATACTTAAAGCCTTTTTGCCGTTTATTATTTTTTCTATTTGTTCTGCGGCAGATAAATCTGTAATTTCCAATATGGCTTCAAAGTTTAATTTTAAACTCCTTTCATCCCAATTAGCAGAACCTATTGCAGCCCAAAGCCCGTCAACACAAAAAAGTTTACTATGGTCAAATGGCGGCTTTTGGAGATAAATTTTTACACCGCTTTTTATTAAGCGGGTAAAATTAGCCCTCATAGCAAAATCCATACCTAAAATATTGCTCTTTTGCGGTAAAATAATTTCCGTATCAATACCGCGCATAGCGGCAATTTGCAAGGCAGTAAGTATATCTTCGTCAGGCAGGAAATAAGGCGTAAGTATTTTTATGTTTTTTGCAGCACAGGTTATTGCACCTAAAAAGATACTTTTTACTTTGCCGTAGTCGCTGTCAGGGCCGTCTGGTATGGCGCGGCAAAAAACTTGTTTGGAAGGCTGCGCCGTATTTATTGCAAATTCTTCGGTTTTAAAACTTTTGCCGCCTGTAAAAATCCAGTCTTCCAAAAACATTCTTGCCAGTTGGTTTATTACCGGCCCTTCAATTTTAAAAGTGGTATCTTGTACTGGGGCTTTGGGATTGGTTTTAAGTAAATTTTCTGCGGCAATATTCATCCCGCCGAAAAACGCTGTATGCCCGTCAATAATCATAATTTTGCGGTGGCTTCTTAAATTTACAAACGGCAAATAGGCAGGTTTTTTAGAAGGCAAAAAGACACGCAAGTCTATATCACTTAACTTTTGTGCCGCTTTTTTTATGTTCGGGCTGCTGTAATTAAGGCCTACCCCGTCAACCAAAATGCGCACTTTAGCCCCGTTTTTTACTGCGCTTTGGCAAGCATCCAAAATACTTTTTCCGGCAGTATCATTATTAAAAATATAACTTTGTATAAGCACTTGTTTTTTTGCGTTTTTTATTGCTTGTGCCATTTGCGGGTAGGCTTCATCTCCGTTGGTAAGCGGTGTTATTTTATTTGCCGGAACAAATAATTGCGGATGTACTTTATAGCCTAATTTAAGCAGTTGTAAAAAATTTTGCGGTATTTGTTCTTCAAGTTCTTGCAGGGTTTTACCGGTAAGTTGTTTAACAGTTGCTTTGGGGTTTTTTAAGGCGATAGCCTTTCTCTTAATTCTGTTTATTCCAAGCAGAATATAAAGAACAGCACCTAATACGGGGGCAAGCCACACAAGCCCTATCCAGCCTATTGAACTTTTGACATCTTCTTTATAAAGCAGGATATGCAGTGTTATACAAATTTGCAACAGCAGGGAAAGCCCGCCGGCTATACTTAAAGAGAATATATCCATAAAACCCCCTGCTTTTATTATAACTTAAAGGGGTTAAGTTTGTTAAATCCGGTTTATATTTGCGTAGTTTCCTGTAAAGACGGAATATCTTTTATGTCCTTATTTACCATTGTTGCTATGCAGGAATCAGACCATACATTAAGGGAAGTTTCCACCATATCCAGTACGGTATAAAAAGGCAGGATAATACCTAAAAGTTGTATGGGTACATTCATTGAAGAAAGCAAACTTGCCGCCAAAAAATAACACCCCATAGGCACGCCGGCATTGCCTATTGCGGCTACCGTGGAAATAAATACCCAGGTTATAAGTGTGGGGATAGTTATCGGCATAGCATTATTTTGCATAAGGTAAACAACCGTTATTAAAATAAAAGAAGCGCATCCGTTCATATTTATTGTGGTGCAGATAGGCAGGACAAAGCGGGAAACGGCAGGCTTAATATTATTTTCCTGCTCGGCGCAGGCCATAGTTATAGGCAAAGTCCCCGCAGAAGATTTTGAAAAGAAAGCCACCGTCAAAGCCTTTGACATCGCTTTTGCTGTTTTAAGCGGATTCAGTCTTTTAACAATTAAAAACAGCGGTAAAATTATAAAGCCCTGTATTAAGTTAGAAGATATTATAATTGCAAAATATTTACCAAGTCCGTTTAGGGCTATGCCGGCACTAAAATCTTTTGCGCATATTGATGTAAAACCGAATATTCCCAAAGGCAGCAGGGTAATAATTATCTTTACGATAAAAAACAAAATTGATTGTACCGCACCCAAAAAACGGATAAATACTTGTTTGTTTTCTTCTTCCCCGATATAGCGTACGGCAATACCGGTAGTTATGGCTATAAGTAAAACGCTTAAAACATTTCCTTGTACAAACGGGGTGAGCGGATTATCAGGTATAACAGTAATAAAATAATCAAGATAACTTTTTGAAGTTTCAAGTCCGGTAGCGGAAAGCGCGGCGGAAGATGCGTTTTCAGGAGTAAAAATATAATAAAGTGTTGCGGCGACAAAGGCAGCCAAAACAGTAGTGCTTAATGTGTAGGCAAGAGTTCTCTTCCATAAGTTTTTTTGTGTCTTTCCGCTGCCGAGTGTTGCTATTGTCAGGCAGATTGTAATACCTATTACCGGTACGCTTACAAACTTAAACAAGCGCACAAATACATTAGATAAAAATTCTGCGCAGGCAATACCAAACGATGTAGGATAAATTCCGTTTAAAATACCTAAAATAATTGCGGCTGCAAAAGCAAAATAATATTTTGCATTTGAAGTTTTTTTGTTTTCTTTTGTCATAATTTTATTTTTGAGCGGCAAGTGCGGCTTTGGCTTTATCAAATTTACGGTTGCGGCACATAAGAAACAAATCCGTAAGCACCATAAGAAAATTTAAAATATAAAGCCAAATAACAGCATCAAAACTGTAAAAAACTTTATGGGCTATTCCGCAAAGATAAGCGATTTCTATGGTAATCATAAAGGAAAAACTTTTCCCTGCGGCCGTCTTTGATTTTATAGATTTACAGATATTGAAAGGCCAAGCCAAACCAAAGCCTATCAGCATTAAGGCCTCAAAGATACTCATTTTAACTCCTTAATAATATTTTACAATTTTCGCTTTATGTGTGTTAAGAAAAAGAATTCACTTAAGTAATTTATTTTTTATTTTGCTGTTGCCTTTCCGCATTTGCAAGCATTAAGGCGAGTTCTTGGTTTTGGATGCGTAATGCAAGCCCCAAGGCAGTATTGCCCGATGTGTCTTTTGCTAAAACATCAGCACCGAAATTTATTAACACTTTGGCTATTTCAGATTTACCTTTTGCAATGCCGCTTTCTATTTCCGATTTGCTTACAGATAAGCATTTCATAAGAGGTGTCCTTCCGAAAATATCTTTTTGGTTTATATCCGCACCGTTAAAAATAAGTTCTTGTGCTGTTTGCCAAAAGCCTTGGCGGATTGCTTCAAGCAAAGCATTATTACCGCTGTTATTTTTTATGTTTATATCTGCTTTTGCGTCTATAAGTGCGGATAGCGCTTGCAGATTGTTTTTCTTTACTGCAAGGATAAGACAGGTGTTTCCCATAAAATCTTTTGCATTAAGTTGCGCTCCTTTTTTTATAAGTAATTTTAAAATATCATTTCTATCGTTATTGGCCGCTAACATAAGCAGGTTTTGCCCAAAGTTGTTTTTTGTATTCGGGCTTGCCCCTTGCTCTAATAATGTTTCAACTGTTTTTATATCGCCTGTTATTACGGCATTACACAAGTTTAAATCTTTTTGTTCTGGCGGTATTTTTTGTGGGGGTTCATTTTTATATTTGATTTTGGAATTTTCAAAATGCAGACAGTTTTGGTAAATTTCCTGCATTTTTTGTATAGTCCATTTAGGAAATTTTGCAAAATCTTCTTTTAGTTCTTCTTGTATAGCGGGGTTATCTTTTACATTATAAAAAGGTGCTAATCTTACTTTTACATATTCTATTGCGTTTTTTAGTATTTCCGCCCCTTTTTGTGCGTTGGAAAATAAATAAATGCGGACTATTCTTTCTTCTTCATAGAGTGTATCCCAATAAGGCTCTGCTTGCGCTGGATGGCACATATAAGGCAGTTCGGTAGATACTCTGTAATACATTACATAAAACCAAAAGGCACAGAGGTCCTTTTCAAGTTTATTGTTTTCCCATAAATATATGAAAGTTTCCATCATTATACGCGGGTGCAGGGTTTCAAAAAAATCATCTTTTACTCCGCCTTTTATTTCATCTTTAAAAAAATCATTTGCAATTTTTGTTTTTATCTGTAAAGTTGCATAATCCCCGCCCGGCTCTTGCGGAATAAAAAAAGATTTCATAAATTATCTCCGTTCTTTATAAAAATCGTTTGTTTAAGCATCTTTATATACAGTAAAGCACTTACTGCCAGACAGATTATCAGTAGCGCGCCCATAGCCTTTAAGCCGATTATATCCAAAAAAGAACCTTCCGCCCAAGAAATCAGCATCAAAGAAGTCCACGATACCAATGTTACCAAACTGCCTATGGTGGTGCGGTCTTTTGAATTTTTAAATATTTCCGGTATGAATACCAAAAGCAGCATATTGTAAATACGGTCTGTCATAGCAAAAAGCCCTATGAAAGTAATCGCGGTCCATAAGGGCATAAAACCCCACGCAAAACAGGCAAACAGTATTATGTTGGAAAAAACCGACAGATAAAAAAGTTTTTTGCGGCCGATTTTCATCATAACAGGTACTACAAAATTTATTACCGTTTCGCAAATGCCTATAGCCATTAAAGGGCGGGCAAGTTGCGCAGTTTGCAGATGATAATTACCGATAAACCAAAGCCCTAACATAGAATAAAAACCAAAATAGCAAAAACGGTTAATAAACATAGCGGTAAAAAATTCTTTAAGGTACGGCGTTTGCCAAGCGGTTTTATAGGTGTTAAATAAAGATGAAGGCGTAAATTTTATTTTTTCTTTATTATCTTTAGGGGCTGCAAGCAGAAAGATAAAACAAAAAACACCTGTTATAAGGCCTGCGGCGGCAAAAGCAATACGCCAACTTAAAATTGTTCCGCAGTATAAAACCAGCGGCACACCTGCCGCAACTGCCATCGGGCGCGAAGCGGTAAGCACGGTAATCATAGGTATATAAAAGCGTTTGTCTATTGTTTCGTATGCAAGCCACCATAACACCGTACTGAAAAGCCCCGCCCCCAGCCCGAACATAAATCTTATAAACAAAGAGATATAAAATTGCGGGACCAAAACAAAAGCAGTTATACCGCCGGCCATTAAAATAAGGCTTGCCAAAATTACGGATGATACTTTTTTGCTTTTAATCAGTTGCGGTCCTATAAATAATCCGGATACTATACCCGCCGTGCAGGAAGATATAAGCCAAAGTGTTCTTTCCGCCCCAACGCCGAAAAATACACTTAGCCATTGCACCAGCGGGGAAATAGCGTGGTCAACTGTGCTGAAAGCGAACACCACCGTAAAGGAAGCAATAACCAAAGCCCAGCCTTGAAGCGGCGTTTGTTTGCGGGTATCTTGTGTCATAGTTATTTTCCGGCAATTACGGTAGCCATAAAACAAGTGGCTTGTAAAATCTTTTCAATATGAAAACCCGTAAAAAGCAGATGGTGCGTAAGTTGTGCCATATCGCAAGGCAGTTCCTTATACATTGTGGTAAAAAAGGCTTCGCGGCAGAAAGGCCATTTATCCCCGTAATATTTAGCGGCTTGTTTTTCCACAAGGGCAAGATTTTCATTTTTGCGGTGCAGGGCAAAAGCCAAAATCATATCTTCTATAATAAGTTTACCTTCGGGTTTAAGCCAATGGTGTATTTTATCAATTAAAATGCCTTTTTCATCATTGTTTAAATGGTGTATGGCTTTGCGGATTGATACTTTTGTAAAGGTATTATTGGGAAAGTTTACTTCCTGTAAAGTTGTTTTTATTAAATGCGCTTTTGGGAGTTTTTGCCGCGTTAAAGAAAGTTGCTCATCGGAAATATCAACCCCGCAGACACTTGCTCCTGTTTGTGCGGCAATGGATAGAAGAGTACCGTCGCCGCAGCCTAAATCAAGCACGCTGTCTTGCTCTTTAAAATCAAACAAAGCGGCATAATCTTGTATATTGCCGCGCATATTTTTGTTATACCACTCGGGCAAATCTTTTTTACTCCAATCGGTTGTAGTTCCGTTATTCATAATGTGCTCCGTTAAAACATTTTATATAATATACTATTTTTTGCGGGTAATGCTTATATTTTTGTATCATTTATATATGAGCGATAAAATAAAAAGCAGTGATAGTTGTGATGAAGAAATATTTTTCGTGCCGGGTTGTTTGGGCACTTGCTGGTATGGTAAATATCATTATTTAGAGCCTTTTACCGGTTGCCAGCACGATTGCGTATATTGTTATGCCAAGGGCCGTAGCGATGTTATGAAAAAGGTGCAGGCTTTAGGCGGTAAATTTACAGATCCGCAAATCGGCCAAGAGCCTGAAAAAGCCCTCGCCGCGATGAAGAAGGAAATAGACTCAGACCCAAAAATTCACACGATAAAACTTTCCCGCTATACGGATATTTTCTGTAAAAAATTTGTTGATAACGGATATTCTTATGCCGTATTAAAACTGCTTTGCGAACATCCTCAAATCAAACGCATTATCATCACGACTAAAGGCATCCCTAATGAAGAAATTATGGGCCTTATTGAAAAATATCCGCAGAAGTTTTCTTACAGCGCGGCAATAAAACCTGCCGCAAAAATCTGTATGGAAACTAATGTCCCGCCCAGAGAAGAACGCATAAAATATGCCGCAAGGGCCAAAAAAGCAGGTGCTTTGGTAACTATCCATATGGACCCTCTTATTACAGGCGTAGAAGATACGGAAGAAGTACTTAGACCCTTTTTTAAACAGTTAAAGGAAGCAGGTCTTAACAGGGTTATGTTTTCTTATCTGCTTTACGATTACACTATCGCAAAAAATATTGTGGAACGCTTCGGGGAAGATTTCTTTGCCAAACTTAAAGAAAATTATCTGCATAATGACAGGCAGATTTTACCTGCCCAAAAAGAAACAACTTACCACGCTTTAAAACACGAAGTTAAACTTGAAAGCGTAAAGAGAATTTCAAACTTGCTTAAGGAATACGGTTTTGATTTCGTTGTTTGCGGGCTTAAATCTTCCGACAGCGAAGATGTACGGGATTTAAAGCAGCATTCCCATGTGTGCGACGGTAAATTTTACGCTTAAAAACTATGGCAAATAAAATCTGGGTTTTAAATCTTGATGATTTCCTTTTTAAAGATAAGGCTTTAGAGGCTTTGCAGGAACATGCCATAAAATATATACAACTCTTGAAGCCCGGGGATTACTGCGTGCTTTCGCCTTTAATAGAACCCGACGAAGATTTTGTAAATTATATGGCGCGTATTAAAAAACTTCCGTACCGCCCGTGGATTTTTAAACCTGCCGCACAGAAGAAAGAAGAACGCCTTGTAGATGCCATAATAAAAGATAAAACATTGATAGAAAAGTTAAGCGCTCTTTGTAAGCAAGGCTATGTTATGGTACCGTTGATGTACACAAAACGCTTTGAATTTTTAAGCAAGAAATGCGGCAATAATTTAGATAATAATTACAAAGCGGTAGAAAACGCAAACAATAAATTATTGTTTAAAGATTTATGTAAAAAATTTCATATTACTACTATTGCACCCGTGTATAAAGCCGATAAAAACAAAATGCCGCGCATTTTAAGTACTTTAGATGCCAATGAAACTTATCTTTTGCGCCGTCCTTTTTCGGCAGGCGGATACGGCAATGTAAAAGGCAAACTTGTAGATTTAATGCCGCTGATAAAAAAATATCACAAGCAAACAGATGTCTATCTTGAACGCTATAAAGATATTTACAGAACCATAGGCACTTTGGTAATACTTAAAGACGACGGAATTTTCTTTGTGGGCATAGATTGCCAAATTATCCATAAAGAAGCGTGGGAAGGCTGCTTTTTCCCGTTTGACCGTCTGCCTGCCAAAATTTTGGATGCAGTACGGGAAAAGACTTTAATGCTTGCAAGTTGCTACTATGGTATGGGTATACGCGGGCAGATAAATTTTGATTGGGCTATACGCCAAAAAAACGGCGAACTTAAACTGCGCGCTTTGGAATGCAACAGCCGCTATAACGGTTTCGGGTTATGTTTAAGATTGGCTTCCACCGTTTACGATATTCCGCGTAAAGAACTGCATTTTTATCTTGATACCAAAATGCGTTTTGCGCAGGATTGGACTACCAAAATGGTAATAGAAGAATTGGAAAAAATCAATCAGGAAGTTAACCTTCCGCGCGGCGGCGTGGTGCTTACCACAGGCGTAAAAAACGGGCGGGGCGGTTTTTGTTTTATAGGAACATCCCGCAAAGATATTGCCGATTTGCGCCGTTGTTTTAAAAATCATATCAAAGGTTTAATCAGCCGTAAGGATTAAAATTTCAGTATCAAATACATATCCCCGTAAACTTTTATATTTACGGGGATATTATGTATCATAAACCGTATGAATTTATTTTTTAACGGTTATTGTTTTACGGATATAAATACTGTTTACATTTTCGCCTAATTCGTCTAAAACTTCGCAGATTTTATTTCCGCAAATTAAAAATATTTTGGCAGGCTGTATATATAAATCAATATTTACTGCGGATGATTTATTAAGTTTGGTAAAAGGATTTAAGAACTCTATGGGCAGATAAATATCACTTCCTACAAAGTTGAATCTGTCGTAGGAAGTTTCTATTATCAGTTTATCTTGCGTAAGTTTGCAGTTATCAATGCTGCATACGGCTGTATCATCTAAATTATACGGTGCAATAAATTTATTTATTTTGTCCTTTTGTGTTTTTGATAAATCAGTATTTTGTATCAGGCGGTATTGTGCCGGAATAATAATTTGTGCGGTATTTTTATCAATTACTTTATGTATTACTTCGCTGTTGTGGCCTTGGCCTTGCGGGTCATTATAATAAAGGCCGCCGTTTATTTCCTGCCGTCCTAAAGGCCCGCTTTTATGTACTTTAAGCGCAGGCATAGAAGAACACGCAGATAAAAATATAAAAGTAATTAAAATATAAATTAGGTTTTTCATAAAGGTTCTTATTTATCTTAAATAAAAATAAAGATAAAGTAAAGCAAACGGCATTGTATATAAAAGGCTGTCTATCCTGTCTAAAAGGCCGCCGTGCCCGGGCAGTAAATTGCCGAAATCTTTAATATTTAACTTTCGTTTTAAAGCGGAAACAGTTAAATCCCCTGCTGCTCCCAAACAGGCCGTAATAATACCCAATAACAATGCTTTAAAGCCGTTAAGACCGGTAAAATAACCGGCGGTAAAAAATGTAAGTATTGCCGTAGTAAAAACTCCGCCTGCAAACCCTTCGCAGGTTTTGTTAGGGCTTATTTTGGGGGCAAGCGGTGTTTTGCCTAAACTCTTTCCCCAAAGATATTGGAAAATATCGTTTAACTGTGTGCAAACGGCTATAAAAAAGAATATTTGCTTTCCGTTTTTAAAGTAAAATAATGCGGCAGCGGAAAATAAGGATAAAAAAGTAATTATTAAAATATATAGAAAGAAAAATCCAATTTTTCTGTTGTTTTTATATTTTGCGGCAAG
>CADAXZ010000009.1 GCA_902791965.1 Candidatus Proelusimicrobium bovinum
TTTTATTATAAAACAGTTAAAAATTTTTAACGCTTTTGTATTCTTACAAAAGCCATATAATTATTATATGAAAAATTAATTCTTTTGGCTTCTTCAACATACTGCTAAAAAAGCAAACATTCTAAAACTTTATTATAATTATCTTATGAATAAAAATCCCTTTTCCGATGAACTTTATAAAAAAAGAACCTACCGTCAGGACGAAGATTTCCGCGGTGAATATTTCCGCGACCAAACAAAAATAGTCCACTCCCAACCCTTTAGGCGGCTTAAAAGTAAAACACAGGTATTTGCAGCACCGGATAATGACCATATCTGCACACGCATAGAACATGTACTGCATGTGGCTACTATTGCAGTTTCAATCTGTAAAGGCTTAAAGCAAAGCGGGAATTGGCAACTTGATGAAGAACTTGCCTATGCCATAGGTTTGGCACACGATTTGGGCCACGCGCCTTTCGGGCACGAAGGGGAACGGGCTTTATCTCTAAAAATAGCGCCGGACAAATTTATGCACGAATTAAACGGCTACCGCGTAGTGGAACATTTAACTTGCTACGGAAAAGGATTAAACTTAACTTATGCAGTTAAAGACGGTATAATCTGCCATTGCGGGGAAGATTTCAATAATAATGCTTTAAAACCGGCAGATACTCCCAATGATTTAGAAAACATAAAAGACAGGAAACACCTACCTTCCACTTATGAAGGCTGCATTGTTCGCCTTTCCGATAAAATAGCCTATCTGGGCAGGGATATAGAAGATGCCGTACGCACAAAAATAATTACATATTCAGATGTTCCTTCTTCCATAAAAAAAGCCCTTGGGGAAAATAACGGTGAAATTATAAATACACTCGTTTTGGATTTAACCCATAATTCCGCCGATAAAGATTATTTGGGCTTTTCGCAAGATATGTTTGAAATTATGGGCGAAATTAAAAATTTTAATTATAAACATATTTATAATCATCACTCAATCGCCAAACAAAAAGAAATTTTAACTGATGCTTTAGGCAAATTATTTGATTACTATACGGAACTGTTTGAAAAATATTCTTTTTCGCAAGATTACATAAAGGAACAAAAACAAACAGCGCGAAATTTCGGGCATTATGTTAACTCAATGCAGCATATCTACAAAGATAAAGCCGATGCAAAAACTTTAATTACCGATTATATTGCAGGTATGACGGACTTTTATGCACAAGAGGCTTTTAAAGAAGCACTCGGGTTATACATAAACTTTAATTTTTAAAAACAAACAATTTCGCACCTTAAATATTTTTAGTCAGGCTAATATTTTGTTTTACCGTACAGTAAATTTACTTCTTTAAAAACAAAAAATATTTACGGCTTTTTTGTTGTCATGCATTTATTTTTATTCCGGTTCGGTGTCGGGAGTTCTGCATATATTGCTTTAATCAATTTGCAAAGGAAATCTTTATTTTCCAAATCATCAACAAGCAGCATTTCCTTTGCACCGCAATACGGCCGTTCTTTGGCCGCAAAAGGCAACATTTCAGAGGAAGATTTCGTAATTTTTACCAAAAAGCGGTTATCGTAAATTCCGCCGAAAATCTTGCCGCGGTAATATAAAATATATTCCCCCGTCATCATACGGTAGGATATATCATCCGAAAAGGAAATTTGTTCCAATATAAAAGCAAGATATTCTTTACAAGAAGACATTTTAACTTTTCTTTTTTACGGCAAAGTTTTTATTTATACGGTAATTCTAACTTCTGCCGAATTTGCGGGAAAGTTCCTTCATTTCCAAAGTTATAAGTGTAGGCCTGCCGTGAGGACAATGTAAAGCATCTTTACATTTTTTCATATTTTCAAGTAATGCCTCTGCCTGCGCTTTATTTAACTTTTCACCCGCTTTTATTGATTTTTTACAAGCCATTGTGGAAATCATCCTGTACTTAAAATCCCTGTCCGATTTAGCAGGATTACCTATGACATCGGAAAAAGAAATAATAAAATCTTTTATATCTTCTTCTTTAAACTTAAGCAAATGAGGCACACTGTTGACAAGTAAAGTACCCGCAGAAAAACGCGATATTTCAAATCCCGCATCCCGTAAGAAATCCTGCCAGGCCAAAACAGCATCTGCCTTACTTGCCGCAAGCGGTATACTTACGGGAAACATTAAAGGCTGCCTTTGCACCGAGGAAGTTTCCATCTGGTTTAAATATTCTTCAAAATAAACTCTTTCCTGTGCGGCGTGCTGGTCTATCAAAATTAAGCCTTGCGGATTTTCAAAAAGCAAATAACTTTGCTGCAACTGTCCGATATAAGTATAAGGCCCTTTAAACCAAGCAGGCGCACAAGAAGATTCTTGCTCAAGTACATTATCCGTTTTATCGTTTTTGGGATAAACTGTTTGTTTTTGGGTTTGGTTTTTTTCTTCTTCCTTTTTGCCAAAATTATATAATGGCGGTTCTTCCGAATCACAAGCCGCCAAAGAAGGCTCGTCTTTGGGAGTGGCTACATTTAAAAATTCCGCAAATTTTTCCGTTTCTTTCTTTGGGGAAAAACTTTCCTTTTGCCAAGGGTTATTGTGCGCAGAAAATATTTTTGCCTCTTGCGGCACAGGCGGGATTTGCGGTACTGCCGTAATGTTTTCCTGCGGGGATTTTTCTTTTGAAGTTATTTCAATATTAGTACTTGTATTGTTCTTTAAAAGAGTACTGCCTATTTTACTACACACAAAATTAAATACCGCGCTTTCATCTTCAAACTTAATATCCTTTTTCTGGGGGTGTATATTAACATCAAAAGCAGCCGCATTAAGTTCCATAAAAATTACTGCGCAGGGATGTCTGTCTTTTTCCCTGTACGGCTGATAGGCTTTATAGAGCGCCTGCTGCAAAAGTTTACAAACTACCGGCCTTCTGTTAACAAAAAAGAACTGTCTGTCGCGCGCGGCAGACATACCGTCTAAAGGCGAAACAAAAGCCTTAAAGCCGAATTGGGCATCTTGTATAAATAAAAGGCTTTTAGCGATATTATCGCCAAAAATTTTACACAGCCTGCTTCTTATGCCTGCTTCATCTTCGTTTTGTGCCGTCAAAGAATAAATTTTATTGCCGTCTGTCCTTACATTAAAAGCAATTTGCGGGTTTGCCATAGCGGCATCTTCCGCACAAGATAAAAGATGGCTGCGTTCTACCATATCGGATTTTAAAAATTTAAGACGCGCAGGCGTATTAAAAAACAAGTCGCGTACTTCAACGGTTGTGCCTTTTATTGCCGGAGCGGGGGCTTGGTCTGTTATTTTGCCGCCTTCCGCCTGAAGCATTGCACCTTTTTTATTTTCCTCGCAGGAATTAATAGTCAACTTACTTATTGCCGCTATAGAATAAAGCGCTTCCCCTCTGAAACCGAAAGTATGCAAATTATCCAAATCTTCAAAATGTTCTATTTTGCTTGTAGAGTGGCGCATAAGAGCAAGAGGCAAATCCTCTGCTTTTATACCGCGGCCGTTATCATTTACGCGGATTAATTTTTTACCTGCTTTTTCTATATCAATATTAATTACCGTTGCGCCGGAATCAATACTGTTTTCAATCAATTCCTTAAGTACTCCGGCGGGGCGTTCTATAACTTCCCCCGCGGCGATTTTACCTGCAGTTTTAGCATCTAAAATTTTAATATCGTTCACTCTAACCTCTTTTTCCATTCTTCTATAATCTGCATAGCCTGAAGCGGAGTAATTTTGTTTAAGTCCACCATTTTTATTTCCTGCACTATCGGGCTGGAGAACAAATCCGGTGTTTTATCCTCATCTACTGTATTTGACATAGCCTGCTTCTCGCCTAAATCGGCCAAAATCTTTTTAGCCCTTAAAATACAACTGTGCGGCAAACCGGCAATTTCCGCTACATGCACCCCGTAAGATTTATCCGCTGCGCCTGATAAGACTTCAAACAGAAAATTAAGTTTAACTTCCCCCGAAGGTGTTTTATATTCGCTTGCCGCCACATGGAAGTTTTGTATCTTCTGATATTTTTCCGCAAGTTCCGTAAGTTCAAAATAATGCGTTGCAAATAACACTTTAGGCCCTGTGCCGTGCGGTTTATATAAAAATTCCGTTATAGCCCACGCTATGGAAATACCGTCATAAGTGGAAGTTCCGCGGCCTACTTCGTCTAACAATATCAAAGTTGAAGGCGTTGCACACGCAAGGATATTTGCTGTTTCCCGCATTTCCACCATAAAAGTAGATTCCCCGCGGCTTAAAGCATCTTGCGCGCCTATGCGCGTAAGTATTTTATCTGTTAAAGGTATTTCCGCTTTTGCCGCAGGGACGAAACTGCCCGTCTGCGCCATTATCGTTATTAAAGCCGTTTGTTTTAAAAATACGCTTTTGCCGCCCATATTAGGGCCTGTTAAAAGTATAATCTGAGGGCCTTGCCCGCCTAAAAACAAATCATTAGGCACAAAACTGCCGGCCGGTATATTATGTTCCACTATCGGGTGTCTGCCCTTTTCTATGGTAATAGAACCGTTGGAAGGGATTATTGCAGGCTTTGTATAATTGCCGTTTAAAGCAGCAACCGCCAAAGAATATAAGCAATCTGCCGATGCAAGATTTTTTGCCGTTTGTTTTAATACGGATAAATTAAGATAAAGATATTTTTTTATTTCTTCAAAAAGGCTAAGTTCTATACGCAGGCTTCTTTCCTCGGCGGAAAGGATTTTCTTTTCAAGTTCTTTAAGTTCCTGCGTTATAAACCTTTCCGCATTTACCAAAGTTCCTTTGCGGATATAATCGTAAGGTACTTTTGAAATATGGGTTTTTGTAATTTCTATATAATAACCGAAAATATTGTTAAACCCTACTTTTAAAGAAGGTATTCCGGTCCGTTCCCTTTCCCTTTGGCATATTTCCATAAGGGCTTTATCAGCGTGCTGCTTAAGGTTTACGGCCTCGTCAAGTTCGGCATTATATCCTGCTTTTATAATACCGCCGTCGGAAAGTTTTACGGGAGGATTTTCGTTAAGGGCATTAAAAAGCAAATCGGAAATTTCTTTAAGTTTGTTAAAGTGCAAGGAAAATACTTCTTTAAGTTCCGGAAGATATTGCCCGTATTTTAAAAGCCAATCACGCAGTTTATCCGTTAACAGCAAAGTATGCCTTAATCCGGCCAAATCCCTCGGCGTAGCGGAAGATGTAGCAACGCGGCTCATAATCCTTTCAATATCGCAAACTTCTTTTAAGATTAAGGCGAGTTCGTCGCGGGCGGTTTCATTATTTAAAAGCGCTTGTACAGATTTTTGCCGTTTTTCTATTTCAGTTTTATCAAGCAAAGGGCGTAATATCCATTCCTTTAAGGTGCGCGAACCCATAGGTGTTTTAGTATAATCCAAAATACCCCAAAGAGTATTATTCTTACCGCCGTACTGGCTAAAAACAAGTTCCAAAGTGTTTACGGCTGCGCCGTCTAATTGCAAATAATCCGTTATTTCTTTATAGAAAGGAACAAAATATTCCTGAAATTTATCATTAGTCTGCGCTACATAATTAAAGCAAACCATACCTGCTTTTAATGCAAGGGGATAATTTTCCAAAATGCCGGGCCAATTTTCCGGCATAGTAATATTTTCAGAATTTTTTACAATGGAAAGCGTTATTTCTTTAGGGATTATCATTTTCGCTTTAAGTTTCTCAAGCGAAGATTTTTCCCCCGCAATTTCCGCAGGATTAACAGATGACATTAAAGAAGATAAAGCAGTTAAATCAGGGTCGTTCTCGTTTTGTGTTATCCAGAAATCCCCTGTAGAAGCCTCAAGGCAGCCAAGCCCCCACCCTGTTTTTGTAATTTCTACAGATACCAAATAGTTGGAAGAACCTGCTTCAAGCATTGAATCTTCCAAAACAGTACCCGGGGTAATAATACGCACGATTTTCCTTTCAAAAAGTTTAGTTTGGCAATTGGCAGTATTGGAAACCTGTTCGCATATAGCAATTTTTTTACCAGCCTTAAGCAGTTTGGCAATATAGGTATTTGCGGAGTGAAACGGCACTCCGCACATAGGTTCACCGGCACGCGCAGTTAAAGCAAGGCCTAAAAGTTTTGAAGTTTCTTTGGCATCATCGCCGAACATTTCGTAAAAATCGCCCAAGCGGAAAAATAACAAAGCATTTTTATTTTTGTTTTTTATTTCGTAATACTGGCGCATTAAGGGGGTTAAAGTCATAATAAATTATTATTCTCCTTTATTGCTTTTAATAGTATTTCTTTTACTTGGCTTAAACTTTCACAACGGACAAATTTTTCTCTTACGCAAGCGGCATCCGCAAAACCGCGCAGCCAATACCCTACCGTTTTTTTACTGCGGCTTATACCGGTTCTCTCTCCATAAAATTTTACATTTTCTTCAACAAGATTTAAAAACATTTCAACTTTTTGCGTATTTGAAACCGTTTGGAAATTTTCCCCTTTCAAAGTATGTGTTATTTCCGTAAATATAAAGGGATTGCCTATTGCTCCGCGCCCTATCATAACAGCCTGCGCGCCTGTTTCAAACATTGCTTTTGCATCTTGTGCGTTAAGTATGCCGCCGTTGGCAATTACGGGTATTTTTGCAACTTTGCACGCACTTTCCAAAAAAGCAAGATTAGGCGGCCCGCTGTGCACATCAACAGCAGCACGGGCATGCAATGTTATGGCGGCAGCGCCGCTGTCTTGCGCTATTTTGGTTAAAAGAGGGGCAAGATTTTCTGTCCTGTTTAGGGAAACTCTCGTCTTTAAAGTTATAGGTACTTTAACACTTTTTACCGCAGCAGTTAAAATTTCCGCTATTTTTTCAGGCGTTTTCATAAGAACACAACCCGCACCGGATTTGTTTACTTTTTTTACAGGGCAGCCTGCATTTATATCTATAATATCCGCGCCTTGCTGCTCCGCCCTTTTGCAAGCATCGGCTACCGCAGAGGCATTAGCGCCGAACACCTGCATACAAAGAGGATGCTCGGCTTTATCGGTTTTAAGCATTTTTATACTTTTAGGGCTGTTAAACTGTAAAGCAGCAGCAGATACCATTTCCGCACAAACAAGCCCTGCCCCGCCTTTAATACACAAAATTCTAAACGGGGTATCTGTAATGCCTGCCATTGGTGCAAGTACTAAATTTGACGGACAGGTAAAACTGCCTATTTTAAGCGGTTTGATAAAAGAATTCATTTTTGTTTCTTCCAATCGTTAACGGCAGGTGCGTAAACATCTTTTTCCCTAAAAAAGCACCACTTTAAAATATCCAAAACCGTTCTGTCTGTATTTTTAAATTCAAACACATTTAAAAACTCATCGTGTCCCATACCGCCCGCTACTATATGGTCGGAAACGGAAACGGAATAAATCCTTTCGTTTACAAGAGGCGCGCCGTTAACCCTGATTTTTATTATTTTTTGGCCTAAAGGGCGGGTATCATCATAAATTATGTCTAAACCTGAAGTCTGGGGCCAATTATTTTTTGTGGCGATACTGTATTCCAAAGCATTTTTAAGTTCGTCGCCCCGCATTTTTATAAACATTACCCTGTCATTAAACGGCATAGCATTGCTTAATTGCACTTCGCTTAAAGGGCCTGCTTTAAAGCCTTCCAAAAAAGCATCGGAATTTATTATACCGATTTCGCTTCTGCCCCAACGCTTTATGCAGGCGGCGCTGTAAGTTCCCAAAGCAGAAGGTTTATCATTGTATGTAGGAAAATCGTTTTTAAGATTTGTTATTTTGCGGCCGGTTATTTTTGCCGCCGCGCTGCGCATATCTTGTACCTGCTGCGCTAAAATTTCATCTTGGCCGAATAATTCTTTATCCAAAA
Organism: Candidatus Proelusimicrobium bovinum; assembly: GCA_902791965.1. Taxonomy (GTDB): domain Bacteria; phylum Elusimicrobiota; class Elusimicrobia; order Elusimicrobiales; family Elusimicrobiaceae; genus Proelusimicrobium; species Proelusimicrobium bovinum. The sequence goes on from CADAXZ010000009.1 coordinate 7,837, forward strand.
GGATTCCCTTAAAATCGTAAGAAATAAATTGCTTATTACTGTTAAAGTTAAGAATGATTTTACCGGCTTCAAAAAGCATCGGGCTGTTGCGCGTAAGTAAAGTACCGGAAACTTCGTCCATGTCAGTACCGGAAACTTCCCCGTTGCCGCCTAAAATCAGATTGATTTCCGGTATTTCTTCCGCTATTTGTCTTTCATCTGTTTGCTGCCCTGTAGCATCCAAATCAAATCCGATACTGCTTAACAGAATTATAATATCAGGTTTTTCTTTTTCTATTTTCGGCAACAGTTTTTTCAGGGCGGATATTTCATCAGTTACCTGCAAGGAAGAATTCCTTAAAATATCCGGAAAGTCCTTCTTTGACATAACACCTAAAACAGCCGCTTTAATTCCGCTTTTTTCGGTTATGATATATCTCTTTATATTTTTTGGCGAAGAACCGTCTTTTAATTCCAAATTTGAAACTACTATGGGAAATTCCGCTTGGGATATGGCTTTTTGCACAACTTCCCAACCCAAAGCCAAATCCGCATAACTTAAAGTAGCCGCAGTATAACCGACCTTATTCATTAATTTGATTGCGCCTTCAAGTTTAAAGAGTTTACCTTCCTGCGTTACGGAAAAACTGTTGCCGCTGTCAAAAAGAAAATACTGCCCGCCGTTATGCGATAACATTTCCTTTAATACCGCAAGCCCGCCTGTGGGGCGGTTATTGTTTTCGGCAAAATTTCTCGGCCAATAAAAACCTTGTATATCGTTAGTATGATAAATAACAATATGCGGGCCGGGCTTTTCTTTACATCCGCACACGACAAAAACAAACAGTAAAACAAAAAACAACAAACGCGTCTTCATTTTAATCAACTTTTATAATTCTGCCGTTGCCTGGTGATTTTATACCTTCCGGATGATTTTTTACATATTTGGACAACAAATCTTTTAATGTAAGAGTTGAACAGACAGGCTTTTCCGGCAAATTTTTAAACATAAAACCTTCAGAACCGCCTTTCGCTATATAGTCATTGGTAGATAAAGAGTAAGTTTTATAAGGTTCTAAATCCTTTCCGTTGACTTTAACGGATATTAAATGCGGCCTTTCGTTTTTATATCTGTATTTAATTTGTAATCCGGAAAATTCAAAAAGACTTTTATCTTCCCTTAAAGAATTATAAAGCAGTTTTTTTATAAATTTTCCTTTAACTTGAACTTTGCAAACAGTATTAGAAAACGGGAATATCTGATAGGCTATTCTGTTTGTAATATCGCCTTGTTTTAAATCTTCGCGTGTGCCACCTGTATTTTGCATACCTATTTCTGCATTAGAATATGCTTTCATAAGATCTGCAATTAAATTGCTTAAAGGTGCATCAACAAAGTCAGAATTCTTTATCGCGCTATGAGGTATAACTTGCAAAGATTTACCTATTACAATATCCATTTCTTTATCACGGTTTTCCTCAGCAAAAGATTCTATATACGGGTCCGGTGCATACATATCTTTATCAAGTTTTATAAGTTCCGATTTAGCAGATTTTAATTTACCCGTAGCATCATCAAAATCTAAAATTATATGGCTTACCTGCGTAAGGGCCGTACCGCTTTCAACAAACAAAACCCCGTCATCGTTATAAACATTTTGGAATATATTATGAGCGTGTCCTCCTAAAACGACATTAATCCCTTCCATTCCTTCAACTAAAGTATAATTGCTTTCAACTTCCGTGTGTTTATTATCCTTTATTGAGGAATGCGTCAGTAAAATTATGGCATCAGGATTTTCATTTTTTATTTCCGCCAAGGCTTTTTTAAGAGAAGTTTTTTCTTGAGAAATTTTTATTCCGTCAGCCTTAGTAGAAAATTCTTTGGCTAAACCTATAACACCTATTCTTTTACCGTTTATTTTATAGACTTTATAAGGTTTAACATTGCTCAGTAAAGTACCTGTATTTGAATCAAACATATTCGCGGCAAGTATATCAAATTTAGCCGTTTCCATATTTTTCATCAAATTATCTTTTTTAAAATCATTTTCGTGATTACCTATTGTTGCTGCATCGTATTTAAGTTCATTCATAAAAAGAACTGAAAGATTACCGCCTGTTTTTTTAGCCTCGTAAGTACCGGAAGTAAAATCCCCGCTGTCAAGCAGCAAATACGGTTTAGCCTGAGAGTTTAAATATCCTGCTAAAAGGGCAAAACCGCCTTTTTCTTTTCCGTCAATATTTCTCGGGAAATAAAAACCGTGCATATCTGAAGTGTGATAAACATCCACCGTTGAGGCACTAAGCAAAACAGGTAATAAAAATAAAATAAAAAAGATTGATTTTTTTAACATAAGAACTCCCTGTATACTATCTTAATAATGCTGGCATAATGATATATAAAAAGGATAACAAAATTGAATATAATATGCAAAAGACAGGCCGTATCGCGTTTGACATAACAATCCTTGGTTTAATATAATATATTAGTCCCTAAAAAGGGGCTATTTATTTCAGTTAGAAATATAGATGAACATAACTAATAATAAAAGCAGTAAGGATCTTTTAAGAAAAAACGAACATATCCGCGCCGCCGAAGTCAGATTGATTGATTCAGACGGTACAATGCTGGGAATAGTAAGCGTACGCGAAGCCCTGGCAAAAGCGAGAGAAAAAGAGCTTGACTTGGTGGAAATAGCACCTACGGCACAGCCTCCTGTTTGTAAGATATTGGAATACTCCAAATATATCTATGAACAGGGAAAGAAAAGCAAAGATGCTAAAAAGAAACAAAAAGCAGTATCCTTAAAGGAAATACGCTTAAAATCCAGAATAGCATCCCATGACTTAGAAGTTAAAGTTAAGCAAATTGAAGGATTTCTTAAGAAGAAAGATATGGTAAGGGTGTCCGTTGTGTTCTACGGACGCGAAAACCAGCATAAAGATATCGGCTTTACGATGTTAGACGATATGAAAACCCGTTTAGCACCAGTAGGCGATATTGACGGCACAATACAGACGCAAGGCAACAGAATTACTGTTACTTTCGTCCCTAAAGCATAAAACAAAGAGGTAAGATATTTAATATGCCAAAACTAAAAAATCATACCGGAGCCAAAAAGAGATTTAGAGTAACGGCTAACGGTAATTATAAAAACAGAAAGGCCGGCAGAAGGCACTTACTCGCCCCTGAAAAGGCCAGCATCAAAAGAGAAAGAAGAGAATCCGCTATTATTGCGGCGAACTCTGCGGAAGGTAAATTTTTAAAGAAATACCTTCCTATGAAATAATGTTGGAGTGGCAAAATGAGAATAAAATTTAGCGTTGCAAGACATGCAAGAAAGAAAAAAGTTCTTAACAGAGCAAGCGGTTATTACGGAGATAAATCCCGCCGCTTAAGAATGGCCACCCAGCAGGTGGATAAATCGCTCGTCCATGCTTATAATGACAGAAAGGACAAAAAAGGCAATTACCGCTCACTCTGGATTACCAGAATCAATGCGGCAGTACGCGAAGAAGGTATGAACTATTCTACCTTTATCAGCGGCCTTACAAAAGCAAATATCACGCTTAACAGGAAGATGCTTTCCGAAATGGCGATTAAAGACCCTGTTTCCTTTAAACAGTTGGTAGATATTGCTAAGACTTCCGCAAAATAAGCATAAGCAAACCATTTACCCCCGCTTTTAATGCGGGGGTTTTTTATTTGTAAATATACTTTACAGTTAACTTTTATAATAAAAGGTATAATTAGTTAAGAGGTGTTTTATGAAGAATATTGCAATATATCCGGGTACTTTTGACCCTTTAACAAACGGACATTTAGATATTATACAAAGGGCTTCAAAAATTTTTGATAAAGTTATAATTGCCGTATTGATAAATAAAAACAAAAAACCGCTTTTTACCATAGAAGAAAGATTAAAACATTTACAAACCTGCGCCAAACAGTTCAAAAATGTAGAAGCAGACAGTTTTGACGGGCTTTTAGCCGATTATATGAAAGCAAAAAAAGCCAAAGTCGCCATAAGGGGGCTGCGCGCCACAAGAGATTTGGAATACGAATTTATTTTAGCCAATGCCAACCGCCAATTAAACCCTGATATGGAAACAATCTTCTTTATGCCCGGCCCGAAATATACTTATATAACATCTTCTGCCGTACGGGAAGCATACAGTTTGGGCGGAAGATTAAAAGACAGTGTACCTTCTTTTATAGAAAAAGAACTGATAAAAAAGTTTAAAAAATAATTATTTGCCGCTTTGTTTTAAAGATGAAGCAAAAGGCTTAAAAAAAGGATAATACAAATCATCTTTAAGGGGATATTTCAGTTCCCCTTTTTTTTGTCTTGCAGTAAAAACAACAGGGGCATCTTCTATAACGGCAAGAGGCGTCTTTTGACGGCCTTCTCCCATCATAAAGCCGGCAGATGCCGCCAAAGTATCGGCAATATCAACAAGGGTAGTTTTAAATTTGCGCCCGAAAATATCTCTTTTGCCCCTGTAATCTTTTACACCCTTAAAACCTGCATAACCCACAGCAGCGGAAATTACCCCCGTCCTTAAAGGTAAAATCATACTGTCAGTTAAAATTACACCCAAATTTTTTATTTTGTAAATTGCACAAAGTTCTTTGCGGAGTTTCGCCGCAGTTTTATAAGGCTCTTTAGGTAGCAGGGCAAGTTTGCCTTTTATATTGCTTTGGTCAATGCCGGCATTCGTCATTACCATACCGTCTACGATTGTAAAATAACAAAGTGCCGTTTTTATACACAGTTGCGAATTTTCTTTTATAAGTTTTTCTCTGCTGCAAACATCCGCTATGCGCCCTTCCCAAAGGCCGGCTACCTTTGAGGACACCGCCAATATACTGCCCTCTTTTAATGCGGGGATATATCTTTTTATAAATAAAGGCAAATTCTCTTTTGGTTTAAAATAACTTGTTTTTACCGGCTGTATCTTCATTTAAAAGGCTCCACAAATTTACAAAATACTTCATTGGCAAAATACTTGCCTTTTGCAGAAAGTTTTAAAATATTACCGTCTTTTTCTATAAGTTCTTTTTTCAGTAATTCATCAAAATCGTTTTCAAAAAATTTTAGCATTTCAGCAGTAGGTTTAAAACCTTTTAAATAACGGAAAGCCAACATAATTTCTTCCCCTGTTTTGGCTTTGCCTGTTAAAGTTTCTTTAAATTCTAAAGGTCTGCGGCCTTGCCTAACGGCAGAAATATATTCTTTAATCCCGTTTAAATTACCGTAGCGTTCCCCGTTTACAAATCCGCCTGCCGCAGCACCAAGCCCGATATACTGCCCGCTTTGCCAATAATTTATATTATGCAGGCTTTCAAAACCCGCTAAAGCATAGTTGGAAATTTCATACTGCTTAAACCCTGCGGCAGTTAAAGTTTGGTATGCTATTTCAAGCAAGTCAACATAAAAACCGTCATCATAAGCATATCCGCTTTTATAAAGGGGTGTATTTTCTTCCACCTGTAAACCGTAAACGGAAATATGTTCCGGCTTTAAAGTAATTACCTTATTTAAACTTTCTAAAAAACTATCTTTTGTCTGTTGCGGTAAAGCAGCAATTAAATCTATATTGATATTATCAAAATATTTCCGCGCTGCAATGTATGCTTTTAAAAACTGCTCTGCATTATGCACCCTGCCGATAAGTTTAAGTTCTTCATCCTTAAAACTTTGAAGGCCTATGCTTATACGCTTTACCCCGCCGGACTTTAAAATTTTAAGTTTTTCTCCGGTAATACTTTCCGGATTACATTCAAAAGTAAATTCTTTAAAGTTTCCGCCGTAAGTTCTGTTAACAAAATCCAATAATTGTTTTATTTGAGTACAAGATAAAAAACTTGGTGTTCCGCCGCCTATATAAACCGTTTGCGGAAAAGGTATTTTTTTATAGAAAGATGCCTCTTTTTGCAGGGCTTTGAGATAGTCATCTGCAAGTTCCCCGCAACCTGCGTAAGATACAAAATCACAATAAGAACATTTACTTTTACAAAAGGGAATGTGAATATAAAGCCCTAACATTATTTACCGGCCTTACTGTCAAGCCAAGCCTGCATAAAGCCGTCTAAATCCCCGTCCATAACTGCCTGTATGTTGGAAGTTTCATAACCGGTACGCAAATCTTTTACAAGTTGGTAAGGCATAAATACATAAGAACGGATTTGATGTCCCCAGGCAATATCACCCTTTTCGCTGTAATGCCGTTCCATTTCAGAGCGTTTTTTATCAAGTTCCATTTCGTAGAGTTTGGCTTTAAGCATTTTCATCGCACGCACTTTGTTTTGCAGTTGGGAACGCTCTACCTGGCACGCTACTACTATGCCCGTAGGCTTATGTAAAATGCGTACAGCAGTTTCCACTTTGTTTACATTTTGCCCTCCGGCTCCGCCGCTGCGGCAAGTGGTAACTTCAATATCTTTATCAAGTATTTCTATATTTATTTCATCTTCAATATCCGGCAGAACATCTAAAGAAGCAAAGGAAGTATGTCTGCGGCTGTTGGCATCAAAAGGGGAAATTCTCACTAAACGGTGTACGCCGTTTTCGCTCTTTAAAAATCCGTAAGCATACGGGCCTTCAATAAATAAACTTACATTTTTTATGCCTGCTTCTTCACCGGGTAATATATCCGTAATCTGCACTGTAAAATTATGCTGTTCTGCCCAGCGGGTATACATCCTAAGCAGCATATCGGCCCAATCGCAGGATTCCGTTCCGCCTGCGCCGGCGTGTATACTTACAATAGCGTTTAATTTATCGGCAGGTTCTGATAATTTGGTGCGGAATTCTACTTTTTTTAAATCTTCATCTAATTTATTTAAGGCTGTTTGGGTATTAGCAAGTTCAGTTTCGTCGTTCATTTCAGAAGCAAGCGCTACTAAAGTGGAAATATCTTCCAATGCGGCCGACATATTTTTATAAGTATCTATATCAGTTTTAAGAGAATCTATCTCTTTAGAAACTTTCTTGGCATTATCAGCATCATCCCAAAAACCCGCAGAGGCACTTAAGGCTTGTTTTTCCTTAAGTATATTTTCCTTTTCGGTTATATGCTGTATTATAAACAGTTTATCAAGCCTTTGCTTTATATCTTCGGAAAGTTGCTCTAAATCCTTAATCTCCATCTTCTAATTCTTCTTCTCCGAAAACAATACTTATTATTATCCCTGTTATGGCTATCAGTAAACAGATATACCCGAACAAATCGCCGTATGTTGTATAGAAAGTTTTTTGGTCTCTTTCTTTTAAAGTAAAATTAAATACGGAACTTTCCTGTCTGTTAAGACCTGTAGAAAATCTTATCCTGCCCAAACTGTCTATCCAAGCAGAAATACCGGTATTGGTAGAACGCAAAAGAGGCCTTCTGTTCTCTACAGCCCTAAATACATTCGCGCGCAAATGTTGGTAAGGCGCAGCACTTTCCCCAAACCAGCCGTCGTTGGAAATATTAACAAAGAAATCTGCTCCGTTTGCCGCCTGTTTACGGTAAATAGAAGGGAAAATAGATTCAAAACAAATTTCCGTACCGAAACTGAAATCTTCCTTTGTCTCATTATCCGGCTGTGCTGCATTTAATGTTAAAACCTTACCCGGATTAACACCTTCTTCATAATTACCGGTAAAAGATGATATATTATGTTTCTTATAAAACCAACCTAAAACAGATTGCAAAGGCAGAAATTCCCCGAAAGGAACTAATTTAGTTTTCTTATAATCATCAACGATACCTGTTTCATTGGCTAAAACAGCACCTACATACCAAGTACCTTCAAAAGTTTCATTCCCTCCGAATAACTGCCAAGCATTAAGAGATTGGCTTTGTTCTTTGATATAGTCCAAATATTCGCTGTTATCTAAATCACCCGGCAAAGAACTTTCAGGCCAAATAATAAAAGCCGCTTTTTTATCTTTCAAGGCTTCCAACTGTCCGGCTATGGTATAAACGACATCCTCATTACGGCCGCCTACATATAATTTATGTGTATAAGGCTGCATTAATGCTATTCTTAAAGTTTTGGGGGAATAAGCCATATAATTAAGTTGGTCCTTAACTGTTTTATAACCAAAACTAAACACAACAATTAAAACGCATAAACATAAAATACAATAAAAACTCTTAAGTATTTGGCCTTGTCTGGTAAATAAAAAGCCTACAATAATTGATGTAAATATTACCACAAAACTTACGCCATATACGCCCGTAAAACTGCTTATTTGTATTAAATAACTGAAATTATATTGTGTATAACCAAGGACAAACCAAGGAAAAGCAATAAACTTAACAGCAATAATTTGATGTAAAACTTCCAAACCTACCCAAAAACACGCTGTTGTAATAGGCCAAAAGACGGGCATTCTTTTGGCATAATAAGAACCTAATGCAAACAAAGCAAATTGAATACCCAATACAACACAAAGAGAAACAAGACTAATAGTAGCAAGAGCCGGATCTCCCGTCCCTTCCATTACCGTTAAAGAAATCCAATTAAGCATTACAAAATAAAAGATAGCGCCTGTAAGCCAGCCAAAGACGAAACTGAACAATCCGCTTCTTATATTAAATATTGCCAAAGTAAAAGGAATAAAAGCCAGCCACGCATAAACTGGGGCAGGTGTAGTTATATAACTTTCTGCAAGCAAAAGCCCGCACGCAATAGCACATAAAGCAACAAACAAACCGTTAAAAATATCTTTAATAAATCTTACAAAGACAAAACCTTTTTTAGGCTTTGATTTTTTATAGCCCATTCTTTTTTTATCTTTGACTACTTTATTATTATCATCACCCAAAGGTTTTAAATCGAATTCATCAACAGAGTTATCATAAAGAGGGGAAATAAAATCTCTTGCCGCACTGTTTTCCTTTTGGGGAAATGAATCTTCTTTTATTTGTAAAGTTTCCTGCGGTTTTACACTGTAAATATCATCCTGCGGAATAGCAGAAAGTACATCTTTTGCTTCTTCATTTGCAGGGCGTTGCTGCGGAAATATTATTTTATTCTCGCCTTTTGTGCTGTCAGATGCCTGTTGTTTAAGATGAGCAGCCTGCTGAACTGTTTGTTTAGATTCATTCTTTTTACCTGAATCCTTTTTCCCAAACAATCCGGAAATTTTTGCTTTTAAATTTTTTCCCAACTCTTGAAATTTTACTTTCCACAACATTTTTTATATTTTTTACCGCTCCCGCAAGGGCACAAATCATTCCTGCCGATTTTATGCGGCTCTTGTTTGGCGGTTTCTCCGTTTTTAGTTTCTTGCGATTCCTTTTTTACTGCAGGCTGCCTTCTTTGGGGAGGCAACTGTAAGCGGAATATATAATCAACGAACAAATCTCTTATTCTTGTCATCATATTTTGGTATAAAGTAAAAGATTCCTTCTGATACTCAATAAGAGGGTCTTTTTGTCCGTAAGCACGCAAACCTACGCTCTTTTGTAATTGGTCAAGTTCGTAAAGATGCTGTTTCCAACTTTGGTCAAGCAACTGCAAAAGCAGCATACGCTCAATTTCATCAAATAAAATCCCCTGCTCAAGGAAATAATTTGCTCTTTGCGTATAAATTTCTTTAATTTTACTAATTATATCTTCCAAAATTTCTTTATCGTTTTTACTTGCCGTATTTTCCGCAGATAATTCCAAATTAAGCGTAAAGCGTCTGTTAAATACAGTGTTTAAACTTGCGAAATCAGATTGTTTGGGGTGGTGTCTGTTAAAGAATTGATAAAAAAGTTCTTCGGCACTTTCTTCAATCATCTGGGATATACGCTCGCTGAAACTCTGCCCGTCTAAAATGGCATTCCTTAAATTATAGACGGCCGTTCTCTGCTGGTTCATAACTTTATCATAATCTAACAGATGTTTTCTTATATCAAAGTTATGGCCTTCCACACGCCTTTGAGCGCCTTCAATTTGTTTGGAAATTATGCGTGATTTAATGCTTTCGCCCTCTTTCATACCAAGGGTAGTCATTACAGAGGCAATCCTCTCACTGCCGAAAAGACGCATAAGTTCATCATCTAACGCAACATAAAAACGGCTTGAACCTTTATCGCCTTGCCTTGCACAGCGGCCTCTTAATTGGTTATCTATACGGCGGCTTTCGTGGCGTTCCGTACCGATAACGGTAAGCCCGCCGTGTTCTGCCACATATTCCTGTTCGGCTTTATCGCAAGGGTTTCCGCCCAAAACAATATCCGTACCGCGCCCTGCCATATTAGTTGCTATGGTAACAGCGCCCTTTCTTCCGGCTTGGCTGATAATTTGGGCTTCCATTTCGTGATATTTTGCATTTAAAACTTTATGCGGAATACCGCGCTTTCTTAACAATTCGGAAAGTTTTTCCGATTTTTCTATGGAGCGTGTACCCACCAAAACAGGGCTACCTTTACGCCAAAGTTGTTCCACATCATCAACAACAGCATTAAATTTTTCTTTTTCCGTCTTATAAATTATATCCGGATCATCTTTCCTTAAACAAGGCTTATTGGAAGGTATTTCCACTACATCCAATTTATAAATCGTCCAAAATTCATTGGCTTCCGTCATGGCTGTACCTGTCATACCGGAAAGTTTATTATAAAGTTTAAAAAAGTTTTGGAAAGTGATTGTAGCCAAAGTCTGGTTTTCTTCTTTTATAGGTAAATGTTCTTTTGCTTCCACCGCTTGGTGAAGCCCGTCGGACCATCTTCTGCCAGGCATAAGGCGGCCTGTGAACTCATCAACAATAATAACTTCGCCGTCTTTTATTACATAATGCACATCTTTTTCGTAAAGGTGATGTGCCCTTAAAGCCTGATTGATATGATGTACCCATTCGGATTCCACATCATTATAAAGGTTTTCAACACCTAACATTTTTTCCGCTTTGGCTACACCTTGGTCCGTTAAAGTTACGGTATGGTTTTTTTCGTCAATTAAAGCATCATATCCTTTTGAAAGGTCCTCTCCGGCATATTTTGCGTTGACTTCATCTTTTTCCGTAATTTTGCGGACTTTTAAAGAAGGTATCATCCTGTTAACTATATAATACTTGTCCGTAGTTTGGTCGGAAGGGCCGGAAATAATCAACGGTGTTCTGGCTTCGTCAATTAAAATGGAGTCTACCTCGTCAACAATACAATAGTTAAGTTTGCGTTGTACCCTGTCGCCGGCACGCACTACCATATTATCACGCAAATAATCAAAACCCAATTCGTTATTAGTTACATAGGTAATATCTTTAAGATACATTTCTCTGCGTTCGGCATTATCCATATCGTGGTTGATATACCCTACAGTTAAACCTAAAAATTCGTGTACAGGGCCCATCCATTGCCTGTCGCGTTTAGCCAAATAGTCGTTTACGGTAACTACATGTACACCTTTGCCCGTTAATGCATTAAGATAGGAAGGCAAAGTAGCCACCAAAGTTTTACCTTCGCCGGTGCGCATTTCCGCAATTTTGCCGCTGTGCAGCACCATACCGCCCAAAAGTTGCACATCATAATGTCTTAAACCTAAAACTCTTTTTGCCGCTTCCCTTACAAGGGCAAAGGCTTCTGGAAGTATATCATCTAAAGTTTCACCTTTGGAAAGTCTTTCTTTAAATTCTTTTGTTTTATTTTTAAGTTCTTCATCCGTAAGCGGGCTGAAATCTTTTTCCAAAGCATTTATTTTATCAACAACCGGATAGAGTTTTTTTAATTGTCTTTCACTCTTAGTTCCGATAAGTTTATCAACTATATAGGTAAACATATATCCTCTTTAACTTTAAATTTTATTTTACGCTGCAAATATTTTGTTCCGCACGGAAAGGGGAAATTTCCCTTAATCTCTGTATTATGGGCGGTAATCTTTTTATAACTTCGTTTACTTCTTCCTCTGTACTGAATTTACTTAAAGAAAATCTTACAGAACCGTGTGCAAATTGAAACGGAACACCCATAGCCCTTAAAACATGTGAAGGCTCTAAAGAACCGGATGTGCAAGCCGAACCGGAAGAAGCACAAATGCCGTATTCATCAAGCATCATTAAAATTGATTCGCCTTCCACATAACCGAAACTTATATTGCTCGTATTAGGCAAACGGTTTTCTCTGTCCCCGTTTACTTTACTATCGGGGATAGATGCTAAAAGAGCATTTTCAAGTTTATCTCTTAACGGTGCTACCTGCGCCTGATATTTCCATAAAGTTTCTTTGGCATATTTGGCCGCCGCACCGAAGCCTGCTATTGCAGGCACATTTTCCGTACCGGCCCTTCTTACTTTTTCCTGGTGGCCGCCTATCATAAAAGGATAAAATCTTAATCCTTGCCTTATATAAAGTGCGCCCATACCTTTAGGCCCGTGGATTTTATGCGACGAACACGAAAGCATATCAACCCCGACCGCCTTTACATCAGTTTCTATTTTACCTACGGCCTGTACGGCGTCGCTGTGGCATAAAGCACCTGCTTTATGGGCAAGTTCTGCAATTTCTTTTATTGGGAAGATTGTTCCCGTTTCGCTGTTGGCCCACATTACCGACACTAAAGCCGTTTCATTATTTAACACTTTTTTGTATTGTTCCATATTAAAACGGCCGTCTTTATCTACACCGATAAAATCTACCCGATAGCCTTCTTTTGAAAGTTTTTTAAACACTTCCAAAACGGCAGGATGTTCCACCGCAGATGTTATTATATGTTTCTTTTCAGGATAAACCTGTAAAGCGGAATAAATTGCGCTACTGTCGCCTTCTGTACCGCCTGAGGTAAAAATAATCTCCGCAGGGTTTGCATTAAGCAAATCCGCTACATTTACCCTTGCGTGTTCAATAACTTTTTTGTTCCCCCCGCCGAAACGGTGCATACTGCTTGCATTGCCGTAATACTCCGTAAAATAAGGGCGCATAACCTCAAAAACTTCAGGCAAGACCTGTGTTGTGGCATTATTATCAAAGTAAATAACTTTCATTATTGTTTTACCTCTATATCTGGGGAAAGTTTTTCTTTTAAAGTCTTTTCTATAAAACCTTTTAAAGTTGCCGCGGCATTCATACATCCGCCGCACATACCAAGCATTTTTACCGTTATTATATTGCCGGCAATATCAATAAGTTCTACACTTCCGCCGTCAAGGTTAAGTTTAGGTTTAATATCGTTATTTAACACATCCTGTACAGCCTTTATTTTTTCAACAATAGTCATTTGGGCGTAAGGCTTTTTTGTTTCCTGTTTAGGGGCCGGTATCTCGCA
>CADAXZ010000010.1 GCA_902791965.1 Candidatus Proelusimicrobium bovinum
AAAAAAAGTTTTTTTGCGTAAGAATCCTAAGGTGGCAGAAGCTATAGAACGGGCCGAACAGACACTCCCTGATTTCGAAGAATTACGTGCTTTCGAAGAGAAGATGTATGGCGATAAGTGGGAGAAAGAACGCTACCTGAATTGGATGTATGAAAACTTATTAGCCATAAAGAGCATCATGAGCGAAAATGCCAGCATCTATGTACATCTGGATTGGCATATAGGGCATTATGTCAAGATACTCATGGACGAGATATTCGGAGAAAATAATTTACGAAATGAAATAGTATGGTGTTATTATGGTCCTGGATCACCAGGCATGAAACAGTTTAACAGAAAGCACCAAGCGCTTATCAACAGCGGACAAATAGAATTAAACGAAGAAGCAAATCAAACTATCGTAAATGAACGCAACGCGAGAATAAAAAGCGTGGAAGAAACACTCTCTAATATGAAAAGCAAAATCCCGCCTTTGCCGGAAGGATTTTTCTCGGCGAAGGCTTCCCCGTACATAATGTATAGGGAAAATTATCCTATGTCGCAGGATTTTAAAAGCCTTATGCTGGATATGCACAGCAGTTTTGTAAAGAATGCGACACCGTTTTCTATATTGGCGGAAATAGAGAGGATTTTTTTGATGATGTTTAATAATAAAGAAAATTATTCTCTTTATGCCAAAAGGCCGGAATGGAGCGGTGCGATGACGAATATTTACGACCAGTCCATTTACATAATTGAAAATAAGGGTTTTAAAAGTTCTTTAATGCACGAACTTACACATATTTATTTTGACGGTTTCTTTACTCCTGCCCGTGCGCCGCGCTGGTTAAGTGAAGGTTTTGCCGTTTATGTGCAAACACTTTACCAAACCCCGCAGGAAAACCGCTGGCTTGATGAATACCGTCTTAAATTTGCCGGAGAAGAATATATAGATTTTAAAGAGTTTACCACCGTTCCTGATTTGTCAAATTATAACCGCGAAGATGTGGAAATGTGGTATGCCCAATCTTACAGCGTTGTAAGATTTTTGTTTGAACATTACGGAAAAGATGACTTTTACCAATTTTCCAAAAACTTAAAGGAAGGTATGCCCTTGGGAAAAGCGTTATATCGCTCTTTCGGTATGCCTTTAAACAGTACTTCGGCTTTGGAATCTGCCTGGCAGGCCAACTTAAAAAAGAATATAAAAGGAAAGTATTTATGAGCGGATTTACCCATATACCCATACTTGCCAAAGAAATTTCCGATTTGCTTATAACATATACAGACGGCATTTATCTTGACGGTACTTTAGGGCTTGGCGGACACAGCGGTATTTTGCTTGAAAAACTGTCTGAAAAGGGCCGAATTATCGGGCTGGATAAGGATATAAATGCAATTACTATGGCTAAGGAAAATGTAAACGACAAACGCCTTATCACTTTTAATTTAAGTTATACCTGCTCAGATGAAGCCTTAAAACAAGCGGGAGTACAAGGGGTAAACGGTGCTTTATTTGATTTGGGTTTAAGTTCGTACCAACTTGATGATGCTTCGCGCGGATTTAGTTTTTTAAGGCAAGGGCCTTTGGATATGCGTTTTGATACAGCACAAAAATTAAGTGCTAAAGAAGTTATAAATACTTACAGCGCCGACAAACTTGAAAATATTTTTACACTTTACGGGGAAGAACGCAATGCCTCAAAAATAGCCTTGGCAATTTGCGCGGCAAGGAGGCAAGCCCCCATAGAAACTACAACGGCTTTAGCCAAAATAGTTGAAACAGTTTTGCCCCGTTTCGGCAAAATCCATCCGGCGACAAAAATATTTCAGGCTTTGAGAATAGAGGTAAACGGGGAACTTGATTGCGTAAAGGGTGTTGCCGGTATATTAAAGAAGATTTTGCTTAAAGGCGGGCGCGGTGCAGTACTGACTTTCCATTCTACTGAGGACAGGATAATAAAATTTGCTTTTAAAGAACTTTGCCAAAGCGGGGATTTTGTGCTTGTAAATAAAAAAGTAATAGAACCTTGTTTTGAGGAAATTAAAAGCAATTCCCGTTCAAGAAGCGCCAAATTAAGGGTTATAGAGAAGATAAAATGAAAGTTTTTTATATTATTTTGCTGTTTGGGCTATTTTTGCTTTTTATAGCGATGGAGCGTGTGCAGAAAGAAAGAACAGGCTATCAGGTTGCTACACTTATGGAAGATATTACTTTCAAGGAAGCCCGCAACCAATATCTGCGTTATAAAATAGGCACTTATAAATCTCCGCATAAAGTTATAGCCGCCGCTACGGAAAACGGAATGAAAATATCTTCTCCGCAAAATATTATTGTGTTAAGGAAGAACGAAAATGCAGTTGAAAATAAGGATTAAACTTTGTGCATTACTATGTGCGCTGCCGGCTATTTTTGTGGCTTTGCGTTTATTTTATTTACAGACTTTTCGCTACGAAGAACTTTCCACAAAAGCGGAAAAGCGTGTTTACACAAATACGGCTTCCGATACGGTGCGCGGCAGAATTTTAGATAATAAAGGGGTTGTCCTTGCCGAAAGTTTAAGAACATATTTCGTTGCCGTAAGTAAAAAGAATGTAAATGACAGGGAAAAATTGTTTGAGGTTCTTTCTTCCGCGCTTAAAGTAAATAAGCAGCAATTAAAAAAGATGTGGAATGAAAAGGGAAACTTTTTTTATGTAAAAAAAGATGTAACTCCTGTAGAATACGAAACTCTTGAAGAACTTATAAATAAAAACCATGTGCGCGGTGTGGAAATTGAGCCGCATTATACAAGGATTTATCCTTATGACGGTATTGCGCAGGATATAATAGGGGCTACAAACTCCCGCAATAAAGGGCTTTCCGGCTTGGAACTGATGTATGATGAGGAATTGTCGGAACAGACAAAATCCAAAAGAGTAAAAAAAGCCAGAAAAGGCGGCATAATTTACGATAAGGGGCAAACAGAATTTTTAGATATTGCCGATATTTATTTGACAATAGATGCCTTAGGCCAGTATTATACGGAAAGTACTTTAAAATATTATGCCGAGAAATTTAAAGTAAAAAGTGCTTTTGCGATAGTGCAAGACCCTGATAACGGCAATATTTTAGCGGCGGCCTCTTATCCGGTGTTAGACGGCAGAAGCCTGCCTTTTCAGTTCACTTACGAACCTGGCTCAACCTTTAAAACTTTGGCTGTCGCTGCCGCCCTTAACGAAGGTGCAATAAAACCTACGGATACTTTTTCAATGGAAAATAATAAGTGGAAAGTTGACGGTATAACTATCCACGACCACCAGAAAAAGCCCAGCCTTAATGTAAGCGAAATATTGGAAGTTTCTTCCAATATCGGTGCGGCAAAAATATCTCACGCTTTGGGTGCAAGAACTATGTATTCTTATATTAAAAAATTCGGTTTCGGCGTAAAGAGTGATGTCGGTTTTTTGGGCGAGCCGGCAGGAATTTTAAGGAATCATACCCTTTGGAAACCCATTGATACCGCCAAAGCAGGATATGGATATACTATTTCGGTAACGGGGGTACAGTTGGTAACAGCATATTCCGCCATAGCCAACGGCGGGGAACTTTTACAGGCGCATTTGGTGGACAGAATAGAATTTGCAAACGGTTCTGAGGAAATTTTTGCTAAAAGGTCAAAGGTAAGGCAGGTAATAAGCAAAAAGACTTCAGACGAGTTAAAAAAATTATTGGTAAATGTCGTGGAAAAGGGAACGGCAAAAAACGCCCATATAGACGGCTATATTGTAGGCGGTAAAACAGGAACGAGCGAAAAAATGGATAAAGACGGAAAATACCGTAAAGATGCCCACTTTGCATCATTTTGCGGGTTCGTGCCTGTTTCAAAACCTAAATTTACCATTTTAGTTGTGTTAGACGAGCCGGAAAAGGCTTTATTCGGGTCTGTTTCGGCAAAAATATTTTCTGAGATAGCGGCAAAGTTCCTTACTTTATATGCCGTTGAGCCTGATGAGGAGATAAAATGAAACTTAATATAACTTATGAATCTTTATCTAAGATTCTTGACGGTAAACTTACTGCTAAAGAGCCTTTTACCGTTTTGGAAAGTGTCAGCATAGACAGCCGCAGTATAAAAAAAGGGGAAGCCTATTGGGTTATAAAAGGGCAAAAACACGACGGCCATAAATTTATTAAGGCGGCAGTAGAAAAGGGCGCATCACTTGTAGTTTGTGAAACGGGCCGCGCAGAAGATGCTGTTAAAGCGGGGTGTGCGGTATTAGAAGTCGAAGATACCCTTAAAGCATTGCAGGCTTTAGCGCGCCACCACAGATTAAAACATAAAATAAAGATAGCGGCTATAACAGGCTCTAACGGCAAAAGCACTACAAAGCAAATGCTTTTGGCTATTTGCGAACTTGCCGGAAAAACTTGCAATACAAAAGGGAATTTCAATAATCAGATAGGTGTTCCTCTTTCTATTTTGGAAATATTGCCCGAAGATAAATACGGGGTGTTTGAACTTGGGGCTTCGCATAAAGGCGATATTGATGAAATTGCTTCAATAGTGCGTCCTGATGTGGCAATAATTACTAATATTTCTCCGGCGCATTTGGAATTTTTCGGCGATATGGAAACAATTTATCAGACTAAAACGGAAATTATAAGTTCCATAAATTCCTACGGTACTTTGGTTTACAATAATGACGACGAACTTTTGCGCCGTCTTAAAACGGAATATAAGGGACGGGCTTTAAGTTTCGGTTATAATGCCGATTCGGATTTAAAAATTTTACCGGATGAATTTTTTTCTTTCGGCTATAAAGGCGCACAATTTAAAGTGGAAATTAAACTTGAAAGGCATAACTCTTATAATGCTTGTGCTGCTTGTGCGGGGGCTATTGCTTTAGGCCTTTTTAAAGACCAAATAGAAAAGGGCCTTGCTTTGTATAAACCTATGCCGTTAAGATTGGAAGTGCACAAAACGGGTAATGCTACTTTTATTTTGGATTGTTATAATGCCAATCCTGCCTCTATGAATAATGCGCTGGAAATACTTGCCAGAAAGCAAAAGACACAAGGCCCTGCCGCTGTAGTTTTGGGCGATATGCGCGAACTTGGCAAAAAATCTGTTTTTTATCACGAGCAAGTAGCCGAAAAACTTATTAAATTAGGCATAAAAGAAGTTTATCTTACAGGTACTGAAATGAAAGCCGCTTTTGAACTGCTTAAAAAATCAAATTGGCAAGTTGAATATGCGGAAAATAAACAGGATTTACTGCCTGCCTTAAAAAAGCGTGCTTTAAAAGGCGGTATGATACTTATGAAGGCTTCCCGCGCTTTGAATTTGGAAGACCTTTTTAAACAAATTACGGGAGAAGAAAAATAAATGCTTTACTATTTATCAAGTTTTAAGGAAAGTTTAAGTTTTTTTAATGTCTTTAATTACATTACATTCCGTTGCGGCGCGGCAATACTTACGGGGCTTTTGATTGCTTTGGCTATCTCGCCTAAAGTTATAGAAAAACTGCGTTCCTATAAAATAGGGCAAATCCAAAGGCAGGACGGGCCTAAAAGCCATTTGGCAAAAAACGGCACGCCTACTATGGGCGGGCTTATAATAATAGTAAGTTTTATTGCAAGCGTACTCTTGTGGGCACGCCTTGATAACCGTTTTATCTGGCTGCTTTTGTTTGTTTCGGTAATACTTTCTTTTGTAGGGATTTTGGATGACTATACAAAACTTATCAAGAAAAACCCTAACGGCGCGCCCAGTTGGGTAAAACTTTTAGTGCAGATTATTACGGCAGTTGTAGTAGTGGGCTATTTGGGTGCTTATCCGCCTAATCCGCTTTATCCTGATGTTCTTACCGTTCCTTATTTAAGCGGAAGTTTTATGATACCTTTAGGCTTCTTTTATCTGATTTTTGCGATGCTTGTGATTATAGGATCTTCCAATGCTACCAATTTAACCGACGGGCTTGACGGATTGGCGGCTGGCAGTTTTGTTTTTTGTGCTTGTGCTTATGCCGTTTTTGCATATTTGGCCGGAAATATAACTTTTGCAGGTTATCTTAAAATTATTTATGTAGCAGGCGCAGGGGAAATAGCCGTATTCCTTTCTGCCCTGATAGGGGCTTGTATGGGTTTTTTGTGGTACAATGCTTATCCGGCGCAGGTGTTTATGGGCGATACGAGTTCTTTATTTTTGGGGGGCGTTATCGCTACGGCGGCAATTTGCGTCAAGCAGGAGTTGATATTACCCATAGCGGGCGGGATTTTCCTTATAGAAACACTTTCTGTAATTATACAAATGGGATATTTTAGGGCAACTGGCGGAAAGAGATTTTTTAAAATGGCGCCTTTGCACCATCATTTTGAACTGAAAGGCATAGCCGAGCCGAAAGTAATAGTCCGTTTTTGGATAGTCGGCATAGTTTTAATGCTTATTGCTTTGGCTTCACTTAAGATAAGGTAATAATATGGCCGGAATACTTTTGCGAAAAACAAATCTTACAAAAAGAGCGAGGGCCGCTTCCAAAAAGCAGAGTATGTTTTTGCCTTTGGATAACCAACTGCTGTTCTTTACAACAATAATGATAATAGCAGGTTTGATATTTACCTATTCTTCCAGCGCGTTTGACTCTATGTCTTATTTTAAAAGACAAATCATTTTTGATGTGATAGGTGTTGGCATAATGTTGTTTTTATCGCAATTCTACTCTGTCTTACAAAAAAAGTTCAGTTCCGTATGGATGCTTTTTATATCTTGGGGGCTGCTTGTGTGGGCTTTATTCCAGCCGGCTGCGGCAAATGTCCACCGTTGGATAAATTTGGGCTTTTTTAATATACAGCCTTCCGAAATTGCAAAAATGGTATTGGTTATTTACTTGGCATCTTATCTTTCCAAACTGACGGAAAAGAACAGAGATAATACACTTCTTATAACACCTCTTGTATATTCCCTTATTACCGTAGGTTTGATAGTTGCAGGTAAAGATTTAGGTATTCCGGCGTTAATTTGTATTATTGCATTTTTTATTTTCTTTATAGCGGGTGCGCCAGTTAAAGGTCTGATTTATGCGTTTTTGGGCATTTTGCCCGTATTGGGCATTTTGATTGTGGCGCAGCCTTACCGCTTTAAAAGGGTTATTACTTTTCTTCATCCGGAAGATGTCGCCGGTTCTACCGGTTATCAGTTAATACATTCGTTTTATGCCATAGGTTCGGGCGGATGGTTCGGCAAAGGTTTTGGCGGTTCTGATTTAAAACTTGAATATTTGCCTGCGGCTCATACGGATTTTATATTTGCCATTATGTGCGAAGAAGTCGGTATGATAGGCGCATTTATAATAATTTTATTTTTTGTTTGGCTTTTGATACACGGTATCCGTCTTGCTTTAAATGCAAAAAATACATTTAACTGTTATTTAATGACGGGTATAACGCTTTGTATTGTTTTACAGGCATTTATAAATATGACTGTAGCAACAGGCATAGCGCCGACGAAAGGGCTTCCTTTGCCGTTTTTTTCTTACGGGGGGTCTTCGGTAGTAGTTACTTTGGCAATGATGGGTATTTTAATGAATTTAGCCGCAGTAGAAAAGAAAAATATGCTTAAGCAAGAGAGGAAAATATAGTGGAAAATGTAATTATGATAGCAGCAGGGGGGACAGGCGGACATTTTTATCCGGGCTTTGCATTGGGTAAAGAACTTAAAGAACGCGGACATGATGTAGTTTTTATAATTAAACACGGCAGTTCAAATGCGCAACTATTAGAAAACAATGAACTTCTTTATCAGGAAATGGATTTCGTTTCAATGCCGCGCAGCAAAAATCCGTTAAAATGGATTAAATTTATTTGGAAATTATTTTTAAGCATAAAAGAAATGCGTAATTTAATTAAATCTTATAAACCGGCTGTTTGTTTAGGTATGGGCGGATATATATCTTTCCCTTTGGTGTTTACTGCTCATTTTATGGGTATAAAAACAGCGGTCCATGACTCCAATTCGGTAATAGGGCTAGCAAATAAAGTATGCTCACGCTTTACGGATAAATTTTTGCTTGGGCTGCCCGTTAAAGAAAAAATAAAAAATGCTGAACTTGTAGGTACGCCCATAAGGGAAGATTTCAATAAAAAATCTTCTCCGGAAGATGAAAACTATTGGAGCATTATTACGGATTTTGCAGTTGATATACTTATCTTCGGCGGAAGCGGCGGTGCAAAAGCACTTAATATTGCCGCGGCAGAAACTGTTAAAGATTTGGTATCAAAAACACAAAAAATACATTTTTTGCATATTACAGGTTTAAGGGATTATGAAGAAATAAAAGCCTTTTACGCAGATACTCCGCATGTTGAGATAATCCCTTACGCTGAAGATATGCACGCACTTATGAAGGCTGCCCACATAATTGTTGCCCGCGCCGGAGCAAGCAGTTTGGCGGAGATTTATTATATGGCAAAGCCTGCAATAATTATTCCTTTTCCGTATGCAAGCGGTAATCATCAATATTACAATGCAAAAATATTTGAAGATAAAGGCTGCATAAAACTTATTAAAGAAAGCCCTGATTTGGGTAAGGATTTGGATAATACATTGCGTGAAATGTTAGGCAACCCGAAATTATTAAAGGAAATGACAGAAAACTTTAAAAAATTAGAATTGCCCAATCCTTTAAAAGCCGCTGCTAAAATAGCAGATATAACGGAAGAATTGGGCGGTTTTAACAGACATTTTTAAATGCAGGCATATTTATTTGGGAATATGCTTCTTTTGGTATAATATAACTGATGATAAGTACATTGATATTCATATTAGTTGCTTTGATAATTATAGTGCTTAACGGTTTTTTTGTGCTTGGGGAATTTTCTTTAGTGAAGGTGCGCGGCACACGCTTAAGCGAACTGGCCAAAAACGGCGGTTATAAAGAAAAACTTGCCTTGCAGGCGCATGAAAAAATTGATAATTATCTTTCTTCCATACAAATAGCAATCACTATGACAAGCCTTGCCCTTGGCTGGGTAGGAGAGCCTTCCGTAGGTAAATTATTAAGTTGGGCTTTGCCTTGGATTATGCCTTTTATGCCGCAGGCGGCTTTATATACAATATCTTTTGTACTTTCGTTTTTGATTATCACATCTCTGCATGTCGTATTTGGCGAGCAAGTACCGAAACTTTTTTCCATTAAATATCCGGAAAAAACTTTGCTTTGGTGTATTGTTCCTTTACACTATTTTTATATTATAACAAAGGTGTTTAGAAAAATACTTGTAAGCGTCGCATACAGAAGTTTAAAAATTGCCGGCATAAACCCTTATGTGGAAGAAGCCCCTTTAAGCCAGGAAGAACTTAGAATGATGTTTTCCAAATCGCAGGAAGGGGGGAAATTTTCTTTAAGAAGGCTTATGATGTTTGAAAATCTTTTTGATTTTGAACAGGTTTTAGTCAAAGAGATTATGACGCCGAAGTCTAAAATTTCCGCTTTGCGTAAAGCCAATACCTGGCCTGAAAATTTAGAGATAATAAAAAAACGCAAATATTCCCGCTATCCTCTTTACGAAAATAATATAGATGATGCAAAGGAATATGTTTTAATCAAAGATATGTCGCTTGAAGCCTTAAGCGAACACGCAGCGCAGCCCATAGAGGAAAAATACACCTATCCGCTTTTAACGCTTGATGAAAATACTCCGGTAGAGGCTGCGTTAAGGGAATTTCAGTCAAACAGGAAACATCAGGCTTTGGTAAAAAATGCAAAAGGGAATGTCGTCGGTCTTTTAACTTTGGAAGATGTGCTTGAAGAACTTGTCGGGGAAATCCGCGACGAATATGAAAAGCCTAACAGTTCGCAGATAAGTAATTTCTTTTTGCCTAATGCTTCCATAATCAATTTAAGAGCCGAAAATAAATTTGAGGCCTTTGATAAACTTTTAAATGCCGTTTATGCACAAAGGCCGATATTTTCCAAAGAACAGGCGCGGGAATTTATTACTAACAGAGAAAAACTTATGTCCTGCGTTTTTGCAAAGGGAATAGCCTTCCCGCATGCAAGAGTTCCTACTTTATCTTTCCCTATGGTTAGCGTGGGTATTTCAAAAAAGGGTATAGATTTCGGAGAGGGAAATATCGTTAAAATAATCTATCTGATTTTAACGCCTTTTAAAGAACCTGCAATGCAACTTAAAATCCTTGCGGAATTGGCTGCAATATCTTCAAACCAAGTGGTAAAAGACCGTATTTTAAAGGCTTCAAATGCTGCTGAAGTGGCAGAAATTTTCCTCGCGTTTGAAAATACTGTTCCGGATTAAATCTTAAGCAGATATTCTTATGGCTATATATAAAATGTTATAATTTTATATTATGGTCGCATTATCTCCTTTACAGGCTTTATGGATGTCCGTGATAATTACGGCGGCTTATCCCGTCGCGGGCAAAATAGGTGCGGGGGAAGTTTCCCCTGCCGCGATAGTGCTTTTTGGCAGTTTGCTTGCTTGGCTTTTATTTATGCCTTTGCTTTTTAAAAATAAGTTTTGGGGAATTTTATTTAGTAAAGATTTGTTCTTTAAATTTTCTGCAATAGGTTTATTTGGTTCGGGGCTGCCTCTTTTATGTATGTTTATTGCTTTAAATTATACTACCCCTGCCAATGCGGCAATACTTAACCAGAGCGAAGCGGTTTATTCTTTAATTTTATCGGCTTGGCTTTTAAAGGAAAGGCCCTGTAAAAGGCAGTTATACGGTACGGCGTTGGTAATAGGCGGCGTAGTTTTGGTACTTCTTTCTGCCGGTTTAAGTATAAAACTTAAAGGTGATTTGATTGTGTTAGGGTCTGTGTGGATGTTCCAACTTTCACATATAACAGCAAAAAAACTGCCTAAAAATTTACCTGACAGTTTTATTACCTGTGTGCGTTGCGCTTATGCGTTTTTATGCCTTTTGCCTATATTGTTTGTTGCAAGTTTTTTCGGATTGCCCGTTTACTGTAATATTTCCCTTAAAGGGATAGGTACGGTGGTATTTATGGCAGTTTGTATAAATATAGCAAGTAATCTTTTATGGTATAAGGCAATAAGGAATATGTCGCTTGCAAAAGCAACTGCGGTAATACAGACATATCCTGCATTTACTTATCTCATTTCCGTTGCGCTGGGATATGATAAATTGGGCGTTTTACAGATTTTCGGCCTTGTTCTTGCTATGGGCGGGGCTTATATGGTAACAAATACAATTAGGAAGGAAAATGCAAAATGAAACTTGTACTCTTTGATATTGACGGAACACTTTTAAATACGGGGACTTTCGGCGTAAAATCTTTGCAAAATGCCGTAAAAAATATTACAGGTAAAACACCTGAGTATGATGTTAAAGAACTTATAGGAGTTTCCGATAAAAAGAATTTTACTTATATGTATTATTGCGCTGCGGGCAAAACTCCTACGGCTAAACAACTTGATGCAGTTAAAGAAGAATATATAAGACTTTTGCCTTCCGAACTCGCCGAACTTAAAAAATCAAAAAAATACAAGGCTGCAAGCGGCGTTGAAAAATTTATAAAAGAACTTCAAAAATATAAAGATGTCAAATTGGCTTTGGCTACGGGTAATATTGAAGAAGCATCTAAAATAAAACTTGCGCCCGCCGGTTTGGATAAATATTTTATTACGGGCGGATTCGGCTGGGACGGCATAAAGCGTCCTGACCTTTTAAAAGCGGCCGTAAAGCGTGCAAGCAAGGTTTTTAAACATAAATTTACCCCTGAAGAAGTCTTTGTCATAGGTGATACGCACCTTGATATAGTCGCTGCAAAGGCAAACGGCTATCACAGTGCCGTAATCAAAGAAGCAGGCCTTGCCGATAAAGAAAAACTTTTAAGGGCGGCGGCAGAAGTTGAAGCAGACAGTTTTAAAGATATAGAACTGCTTTTGGTTTGGCTCGACTTAAAACAAGATCCTAAAGGCGTGGAAAAAGGCTCATATATTTTGCCTGCTACGGCAATAGAACATGTATTCTTCAGCCGTACGGGTATAGATGAACAAAGATTAAAAATGTTCAGAATTAAAAAATATGAAGATTTGGAGTCCGGCAAAATATGGTAAGTTTAAATTGGCAAAAAGGTGCTGAAAGTTTTATAGATGCGGTATCATCGGGTAATGCAACACCAGG
The DNA here is from genome assembly GCA_902791965.1 of Candidatus Proelusimicrobium bovinum. Classification (GTDB taxonomy): domain Bacteria; phylum Elusimicrobiota; class Elusimicrobia; order Elusimicrobiales; family Elusimicrobiaceae; genus Proelusimicrobium; species Proelusimicrobium bovinum. The sequence goes on from CADAXZ010000010.1 coordinate 12,132, forward strand.
CGGCGGCGCGGTGGGGGCTTTTGCCGCTGCAAACGGATGCGGGCTTGTTATGATGGCTATGTCTATAACTATGAAGATGAAAAGCACACCCGCGGAAGTTTATAAGGAACTTAATGAAGCCCTTGACGAGTTTATTGTATTGCGCGATGAACTTAAACAGTGTTATTTGGATGATGCAAAAGCCTATGAGGATTATTTAAGTGCAAAGAAACTTCCCTCTGCAAGTAAGGAGAGGGAAGAATATCTTAAAACAGCGCTTACTGCTTGCGTAAATGTCCCTTTACAGACGGGGTTAAAGGCAGTTAAAACTCTGCATATGGCAGAAACGGTGGAAAGTAAAATATCACCTGTTATTATTTCTGATATTATTTGTGCTAAGATAATGCTTAAAGCCTCTATACAGTGCTGTATAGAAAATATAAAAGCAAATCTTGCTTATATAAAAGAAGAAGAGTTTTGCTTGAAGTTAAAAAATGATATAAAACTTTTAGAAGGCTATTGCCGGTAGTGCCGGCATAATATTATAATAGCAAAGGCAAGGAATATGAAAGAAGAAAATACAGTTGCAGTTTTTAATGCGGAAACAGCCGTAAATAATATGTTGCCCCAAGCGGGATTTCCCCAAAGCGGTCTTTTGGCCTTGCTTTTAAAAAACGAGCAGGACAGCGCGGCAATGGCTAAAACTATTGAAGAAATAAAATGCGATATAGCCTTGCCGGAAGGCATAAACGGGGATTATATTGTGGCAAAAGTTTTGCTGAATGAAATTTCTTTAAATGCCGCAAAAACAAGGGTAGAAGTTCTTGTTTCTGCGGGGGCTGTGGCAGAACTCTGCGGTAAACTTGCTTTGGACAGTAAATATTTTAAACTTCTGCTTAATGCTTATGCTTCTGTTGCTTCTTCAAATACATTTTTAAAGAAATGGGGAGAACTTTCCGCCTCATTTGAAACTGAAGTGGATTTTAATTCTTCTGAAGCGCCCAAAATAATAGATACGATGATAGAAGAAGCCTCAAAATTGGAAGAAAGTTCCCCTTCCGTAATAGAAGAAAACCTTGCTTTTATTAAAGAACTTTGTAAAAATAAAAAACTTGAAATTTCTTCTGCTAATGCTTTAAATTCTTATTATTCCCGTTCCTGTTGCAGAGAGTTAAAACCCGTATTTGAAGAAGTTTTATGCGAAATAAAAGCCGCCAATGCAGATTTTGCCCTTGCGGAGGAATTTGCCGCAAGAGTAATTTTAATGCAGTTGACTGCGCAGGAAGCAGCAAATGCCGCTACCTTGGCAAAGGAAATAAAATATAATATTTTACCTGATGATTTACAACTGATAACTTTTAAATATTTAAAAGTTAAAACACCTAAAGAAATTGCAGATACCATAGAAACTATTTTAAAAAGGCTGCCTTATGCCGATTATCCGGAAGAAAACCTTTCCCTTGCTTTTAAAGTTATGACGCACGCTTCAGGGGAAATGCTTGAAACAGCAGAGCAAGAGGCATTATATAATAAAAAGAAAATAGAATTTTTAAGGTCCTTTGCTTCCAACAAATATTTTAGCGGTTATGAAGATGAAATTACCGCCCGTTTTTACGGTAATACCGATAAAGCAGATGTAGAAGAACAATTTATTTTCTTATTGCGTAATCTGCCTCATAATAAGGATATTTACGAAAATGCCGATATAGCCGTAAAGGTTCTTTTAGGGCGCTTGCCGGAATCTGATGCGGAAAATCAGGCACTTTTCAGAAAAGATAATAAAATAGGATATACCGCAGGCAGTTTGGAAACCGAAGCGGCAGAAAGTTATTTGGGTACTAAAGATAAGGAGGAAGTGCTGGATTTCTTCAGACAAAGGCTTTCCAAGTATGATTTTTGGAAAAAGGACCAGTCTGCCCATGCTTATGCTTTAAGCCTTTTAGTAGGGGAACTGAACGGGAATATAAGCGGGTTTGGGGTTGCTCTTGGATTGGATATGTTGCAGAAAGATTGTCCTGAAGAAAGTGTGGAAATTACAATAAAAGCCTTACCTTTGCGAAATAATTTTACTAAGGAAAGTATCCTTTCCGCTTATGAAAAATTTTATTCTTTATCGTCGGACCATATTGACGCGGCCAAAAGGGTTGCCAATATGCTACAATAAAGTAATTTATTATAGATGATTACTTTTTAATGATAATTTGCTAAACTGTTTTTTAAGGGAATTTAAAATATCAGAGGGAACAATGAAATATTGGGTATATATCAATGAAGAGGTTCTTCCCCAGCCTTACGAAGCGGGGGAATTATACACTATAAAAGGCTTTGACGGACAGACTTTAATCTGCCCTGAAAATGTCCCTGAAGGCGAAGAACAACAATGGTACACTGCCGATGAATTGATTAATTATAGCGCTTCAAGGCCTAAAAACCTTGCTGAAGCCGTAGCCGCCGTATCTGAACAAGACGGCGGAGAAATACCTGTGGAACAAGAGCAGCCTCAGGCGGAAGAGTTGCCTCAAACACAGAAAGAACCTTCTTATATGCCCACAGACGAGCAGGAGGTATATGATGCGACAGAAGATTATAATCCTGAACCTTTACCGGATTCTTATGGTAAGGAATATACTTCCGCTTCCGTGCAAGATAATGCTTTAAATACTATTTTGCTTGAAAAGATTGAGTTGTTGCTTTCACAAGTTTCCGGTTTGAAAGAAAACATAATAGCCTTAAATGAAAAAACATCCGAACTTGCCCAGAAAGTTGAGAAAGTGGAAACAGGCAAAAACAATGCACCCATTGTAAAAGACTATGCCGCTTTAAAAGCATTTAAAAATCAAACATCCGCACCTTTAAATGAAAATGAAATTCCCGAAGAACAACTTTCCGTGGAAGAAAGTGATGAAGAAAAAATGCCTATTATCACGGCAGATCCGGAAGATATTTTAGAATCCGCTCTGGAAAATACTATGAGGCTTAAAGCAGTAAGCGATGTGGTCGCTCCTGTTGCGTTTGATTTGACCTCTAAGGAAACTATACAAATTAAGGAAGACGAAGAGCCTAAGCCTGCGGAAGAAAATCCCGAAGAAAAACCTGAAGAAAAAACGGAAGAAAAACCAGAAGAGCCTGTGCAAGAAGAAAAACCGGAAGTTAAGCAAGAAACTCCTACACAAGAAGCCGTAGAGCAAGAGCCTGCCGTACAACAGGAAACAATTCCTGAAGAAGAACCGGCACAGGAAGAAGAAAACCTTCCTGCCCAAGAAGATTTTGAAAGTGTAAAAATTGCTCCGGTAGGAACTGAGGAAGAAGAAGAAATCCTTAAAACCTTTGCACAGGAAAAGGAAGACGAGCAGAAAGAAGAAGCAATAAAAGAGGAAGAAGTTGCCGCTTTAGAACAATCAGTAGGTATAGAAAGTATTGCCGAGCCTATACAAGAAACTTCTGAAGAACCTGCTTTTGAACAGATTGAAGCCCCTGCAGAACAACAAGCGGCGGAAGAATTACCTGCGGAAGAGTTCCCCGCGGAAGAACAACAGCAGGAAGAAGAACCTGTACCTGCCGATAATCAGGAACAATATTTTGAGCCTTCGCAGGAAGAGCAGCAAGCCCCTGTGGAAGAAGATGCTTTGGCAGCATTGACTACTCCTCCTAATGCGGCAGAGCCTTCGCAGGAAACATCCGAAGTAGATGCGGTAGATGATAAATTCCTTAAAACTTTCAGCAGCAGTATTGACGAAATTTCTCTTGACCAACCTACATCTATCATTTCCGATTATGTACCGCCTGCTGTAACTTCAGATAGTCCTTTATACGATGAAGATGCCGACTCTAAACCGAAAGTTCAGGGTATGGAAGATTTAAAGAATCAATCCGTAGTACAGGAAGATGTCCGTCAGGTAAAACGCATTAAACCTGCGGCAATAAAAACTGTACCTATGGTTGCTTCCGGTAATCCTATAGGCATAGAAGAAAATCCTACAAATATAGAAGAAGCTGTAACAGAATTAAAACAAACCTCTACTTTTGTCAAAGGTATTAAGGCTTTTGCTCTTATTGCAGTGCTTTTATTTGTAGTTTTGGGATTTGTGTATGTTTTGGCATTTATGGGTATTATTCCTAACAAATATAGTCCTATACATAATATCTTGGATAAGATTACAGGTCCTAAAGTGGAAGAAACTCCTGACCTGCAGGAAACAACCCCTGTTCCTGTTTCTGCCAATGAAGCAAATGAAACAGATGATACTGCTGCAGATTCTGATGATGTCATCAATGCAGTTAAAAACTATCCCTTTGCAGACGGTTCTACTTTAGAAACAAAAATAAATGCTTTGCACGGTGAAGATCCTGATAATATACAATGGACCGCAGAACCTTCCGTAAATCCTCCTTATTATCAGGTTGTTATAACCTTACCGCCTAACAGAGAAGGTTATAATGTAACTTATCGTTTTAATTATGATACGGAAAATAAAGAACTTATACCTACAACATCGGAATCAAATAACATTATGAGTATGAGTATTCCTTCCTCATCACGCAAAAAATGATAAGGCTTAAGTTTTAAAATAAATATCCCCCGATAAAGTCGGGGGATATTTATTTTTACAGAGATTTTTAATATATCCGGAAATACTTTGTTTGTAATTGTAAATTATCTCATTTCTTATCCTCAGGAAATATACTGCTGTGTTTCAACCATTTTAATACATAGGCTTTTTTGCATATATTTGTTTTATAAATAGTTTTTCTCCATTAGACCTATATTTACATTAATCCCGCAAGTTTTGGTATAAGCAGCGATAACTGCGGTATAAAAGTTACCATAAGCAGAATAATTATCGTGATAATAAAGAAAGGTATTAATGCTTTTACTACCTTTTCTATGCTGATGTTGCTTACTTTACAGCCTGTAAATAAAATAGCGCCTACGGGCGGTGTTATGCAACCTATACAAAGGTTAAAAGTCATCATAATACCGAAGTGCACGGGATTCATACCGAAACTTTTTGCGATAGGCAGCAGTATGGGGGTAAATATCAAAATAGCGGGGGTAGGATCCATAAAAGTACCTAACACTAAAAGCAAAATATTCATAATAATCAAAACTATTATCGGGTTATGGGATATGCTTAAAAGTGCAGAAGCCAATAAAGAGGGGATTTTGACAAATGCCAAAATCCAAGACATTATGGAAGAAAGTGCAATTAAAAATAAAATAATGCTTGTTAGTTTTGCGGCTTCAAAAAAGATATTTGGCAAATCTTTTATTTTTATAGTTTTGTAGATAAAAGAAAGTAATAAAGCGTAGCAAACCGCTATTGCAGAGGCTTCTGTCGGGGTAAATACGCCAAATAAAATACCGCCTATTACAATCACAATCAAAAGAAGGCTCGGTATTGCCTCCCAAAAAATTTTGATTGCTTTTTTAAAAGGAACTGCCGGCTCGCCTTTATAGCCTAACTTTTTTGCAACAAACCAAGCCACAAGCATAATCCCAAGCCCCCATAAAATGCCCGGAATATACCCTGCCAAAAACAGCGAGGTTATAGAAACACCGCCGGCAACGGTTGAATAAATAATAAGGGTATTGCTCGGCGGTATCAAAATGCCGGAAGGTGCAGATGCAATATTTACTGCGGCCGAATAGGCTTTATCATAGCCTTCTTCATCTTGCATAGGTGATATAATCCCTCCGATAGCCGCACATGAGGCACTGCCGCTGCCTGATATAGAACCGAAAAGCATATTTGCAACAACATTTGTAAGGGCCAAAGCCCCCGGTAAACGGCCTACGATAACTTTTGCCAGATTTACCAATCTTCTTGCTATGCCGCCGTTATTCATAATTATACCTGCCAAAATAAAAAACGGAATAGCCAATAGTGTAAAGGAATTTGTACCTGTAAAGATTTTCTGTGCAGACATTAAAGTCGCTTTATCTCCGGGTAATACGGCGAGCATAGCCAAAGTTGCACCGCAGCCTAAACTTATACTTATCGGCGTTCCTATAAGTAAAAGTATTATGATGGAAATTATCATTATTATACCGCAAAGCAATGCTATGCTCATTTTGCACCTCCTCTATTTTGTTTAACAAGGTCTATGATATTACAAAGGGAATAAAATACGCATAAGATTCCGCCTGCCGGCAAAGCCAAATAAATTATTCCTACTGGTACAGGTAGTGCGGAATCCATTTGGCTCATTGCGTTTATGGCAATATATCCGCCGCCGTAAACTAAAACTGCTGCGGAAAACAAAAAGATAACTGCTTCGCTTATTATACCGAAAATACGGCGTTTGTTTTGCGGTAATTTATTTATAAAAAACTGTAAGTTCATATGGTCGCGTTTGCCTACGATATAGGCGGAAGTTATCATTATCAGCCAAAGGAAAAGATATTTTGCAAGTGCTTCTGTTATAGTGCTTGGGGAATGTAAGAGAAACCTTGTTATAACCTGCCAGGTAACAAGCACAGTCATAAAAGCGAGCAGGAAAGCAGATAATGCAGTTAGAATTTTATCAAGTATTGTTCTTAATTTGTTCATAATATATCCTTTATGCCTCTGCCTGTACTGCTTCGTAAACTTTTTTAATATTAGGGTTTTTGCAAAGTTCGTCGTGTAGAGGTTTACAGGCTGTACGCAAGGCTTCGTTATCTACATCTTGTACTATTGTAGCCCCGCCTTTTTTTACTTCGTCAAGGCAGCGTTGGGCATCTTTTTGCCAAAGGTCAAATTCAAATTCCGCCGCTTGTCTGGCGGCTTCGTGAAAGGCCGCTTTATCTTCATCAGAAAGGCTGTTATATGCTTTTGTGCCGACTATAAGGTAATCTGGCACTATAAGATGTTTCGTCATAGAATAATAGGGGGCTATTTCGTAATGTTTTGAATTGTTATAAGATGCTTCGTTATTTTCCGCTCCGTCCACTACGCCGGATTGTATAGCCGTAAATACTTCCCCAAAAGACATCGGCGTCGCCGCGCCGCCCAAAGCCCTCATCATCTTTGCATAAGTATCGGATTCCGCTGTTCTTATTTTCATACCTTTAAGGTCATCTAAATTCCTTATCGGTTTTGAAGCGTACATATTTCTTGTGCCTGCCGTAAAATAAGTAACTATTTTAAAATTATGTTTTTCTATCCGGTCATAAAGTTCTTTTACTATGGGGGAGTTGTCAAAAAATCTTTTTTGGTGATTCATATCCTTAAACAGGAAAGGAATACGTGGACCCGCAGCGAAGATAACGGGGTAATCCTTATCAAGGAGAGCCTTGATATCCTCGGA
>CADAXZ010000011.1 GCA_902791965.1 Candidatus Proelusimicrobium bovinum
AACCGGTGAATTGCAGTTCAAAGGCGAAATGATAATGCCTGGGGACAATGCGGAAATAGAAGTTACATTGATAACCCCTGTGGCGATGGAAGAAGGCGTGAGATTCGCAATCAGGGAAGGCGGCAGGACAGTAGGAGCCGGCGTAGTAACCAAAATCCTTGAGTAGTATTTTTTAAATAAATCCTAATAGGGGCATTGGAAACGATGTCCCTATTAGGTGTCTTTAAGTAAAGGCAAACCTTTTTAAACAGGATAAAGAAATGGCAACAGCAGAAAGATTAACTTTCGTACTTTCTTGTACGGAATGTAAGAATAAAAACTACTATTTTGCAAAAGGCAAAAAGAAAGATTATAAAGTAGAATTAAATAAATTTTGTAAAAAGTGCGGTAAGCAAACTCTTCATAAGGAAAGCAAGGCTTCCAAATAAGTTTGCGTAAACAGATTTTACTTGGGAGCGTCGGTTAACTGGTAAACCACCGGTCTCCAAAACCGGGACTGAAGGTTCGAGTCCTTCCGCTCCTGCCAGATTTTAAATAACGGCAGGTTTTATGAATAAAGCAATAAATTTCTTAAGGGAGTCATACTTTGAACTTAAAAAAAGCGTATGGCTTTCAAGAGCGCAAATGGTGCAATCTACTATATTTGTTTTTATAGTAGTTGCTGTCGTTTCCGTATATATAGGCGGCATAGATTTTATTTTATCGTCGGTATTGGGTAAATTCATAGGGGGTAATTAAACTATGAACGAAGAAACAAACACCCCTAAATCAACGGCTGAAACGAATCAAGAAAAACTTTGGTATGTCGTGCATACCCAGACAGGCCATGAAGATAAAGTAAAAGAGAAGATTTTAACCCAAATCAAAGTTTTAAACTTTGCTGACAGAGTTTTTAATGTTTTAGTTCCTACTGAAGAAGTCGTAGAAGTAAAACAAAATAAAAAGAGTTTAAGGAAACGCAAATTCTTCCCCGGATATTTATTAGTTGAGATGATTCTCTCCAGCGAAACTTATTGGTTCATAAGGAATATTACCGGCGTAACAGGTTTTTTGGGTGATCCTTATCCTGTACCTCTTCCGGAAGAAGAAATTGCAGGTATCGTAGAACTTACAACCGTAACTGACGGCAAGCCCAAACATGCCGTACAGTTTGACCAAGGCGAACAAGTACGCATTACCGAAGGTGCTTTCAAGCATTTCGTAGGTGTTATACAAGAAGTTAACGAAGCCAAAAACAAACTTAAAGTTATGGTAACTGTTTTTGACAGGGCAACTCCTGTAGAACTTGATTATCTGCAAGTGGAAAAGATTAACTGATTTTAGCAGTACCCGCTTAAAGCGGGCAAAATAAGGAGTAAAATTAAAATGGCAAAAGAGAAAAAAATTAAAGGCTACATTAAACTGCAAATTCCTGCCGGCGCGGCCAATCCTGCACCTCCTGTAGGTCCTGCATTGGGCCAGCACGGCGTTAACATTATGGAATTCTGCAAGCAGTTTAATGCCAGAACAGCAAAAGAAGAAAAAGGTATCAAACTCCCCGTCATCATAACCGTTTATGAAGACAGAAGTTTTACCTTTATTACCAAAAAACCGCCTATGGCAGTCCTTATCGTAAAGAAGTTAGGTATCGCGAAAGGTTCCGGTACTCCTCATAAGGATAAAGTAGGCAAGTTAACTCAAAAACAGTGTGAAGAAATCGCCGCAGATAAATTGCCCGATTTGAACACTAAAGATGTCAAACAGGCTGCTGAGATGGTAAAAGGCACAGCCAGAAGTATGGGTGTTGACATCGTAAAATAAATTTTTACCCAGGGAGGGCGCAAGCCCGTTAACCTGAAGGAGAAAAGATGGGAAAAAGACTTGAAGCAGCAAAAAAGACGATAGACAGCAAAAAACTCTATACGCTTAAAGAAGCGGTCGCTCTTTGTAAAGAAAATGCCAAAGCCAAATTTGACGAAACCGTTGAATTGCATGTACGCTTAGGCATTGATACCAAAAAGTCAGACCAGCAGGTAAGAACTATGGTAGTTCTTCCGCACGGTACAGGCAAAACCAAACGCATAGCCGTACTCGCCAAAGGCGAACACGCACAGGCCGCACAAAAAGCCGGTGCTGATTTAGTCGGCGGGGAAGATTTGGTAGAAGATGTACTCAAAGGCAAAATGGACTTTGATGTCCTCGTTGCCACGCCTGATACTATGAGGGATTTAGCCAAAGCGGCCAAAATTTTAGGCCCGCGCGGTTTAATGCCTAACCCGAAAGCAGGCACGGTAACATTTGATGTCGCCCAAGCCGTAAAAGAGTTAAAAGCCGGCAGAATAGAATTTAAAGCCGATACTTACGGTATTGTTCATGTACCGGTAGGCAAGGCCTCTTTTGATGCCGATAAATTATTTGATAACGCAAAGGCTGTTTTAGATGTCATTATGAAAGTAAAACCTTCAACCTCAAAGGGTGTATATTTAAGGACAATTTCCTTATCATCCACTATGGGGCCGGGTTTACATGTTGACACAAGCAAAGTCAACGCATAGAAACTCTTTTGCCACAAACCCCGCGCCGTTAAAAGCGCGGGGTTTTCCATTTAAAGACAAAAAATAATTTTTGATATTACCCAATAACTTTTCCTGATTACAATATATTGCTTGCTTATTTAAACAAAAAAACCCTTTTAAAGGGCTAAAATCATATATCTTTAATAAACACTCTTAATTTTCTATAATTGTTATTATGATAGAAGAACTTATTACAAAATTAAACACTATTGAGCAGAAATATACCTCTGCATTAAAAGATTGTAAAAACCTTAAAGATTTACAGTCTTTACAAGTTGCCTCTCTTGGAAGAAAAGGCGAACTTACGGAACTTTTAAAAAATCTTAAAGATTTAACAATAGAAGAAAAAAAATCTTTCGGCCCTTTAAGTAATGCTTTAAAGGTAAAACTGACGGCTTTGTTTGAAGAAAAAACATCCGAACTTGAATCTGCCGCCATTAACGAAGAACTCAACAAAACGGATTTAGACCTTACTTTGCCCGCTTATCCTTTTAATAAAGGCGGCAGGCATCCTTTAGTAGTAGCGCAAAAAAGGATGACGGATATTCTTTCCAAATTAGGTTTTGTTTGGGCGCAAGGGCCTTTTATTGAGGATGAATATCACAATTTTGATGCTTTAAATATTCCTCCGCATCACCCTGCAAGGGATATGCAGGATACTTTTTTTGTAAAAAACACAACAAAGACGGATTTTGTATTAAGAACACACACTTCCGGCGTACAAATCCGCACTATGCAAAAGCAAAAACCGCCCATACGCATTATGGCACCGGGCAGGGTTTTCCGCAAAGATGCGCTTGATGCCACACACAGCCCTGTATTTCACCAAATAGAGGGCCTTTATGTGGATAAAAATGTAAGCCTTGCCGATTTAAAAAGGGATTTAACCGTTTTTATGAAAGGGCTTTTCGGCAAAAAAGCGGAAGTCCGTTTCCGCCCGTCGTTTTTCCCATTTACCGAACCCAGTGTAGAAGTTGATGTAAAATGCGTTTTCTGCGAAGCTAAAGATAAAGCCTGTCCCGTCTGTAAAGGCACAGGCTGGAAGGAAATGTTAGGTGCAGGTATCGTGCATCCTAATGTTCTTAAAAATTGCGGCATAGACCCTGAAGTTTACAGCGGATATGCTTTTGGTATGGGCGTGGAAAGGCTTGCTATGTTCTCGCTTGATATTAAAGATATAAGAACTTTTTACGAAAACGATATAAGAATTTTGGAGCAATTTTAAATGAAGATATTATACTCTTGGCTTAAAGATTTTATTGATTTGGATTTAGCGCCGGAAGAACTTTCCCGCAAACTTACAGTATTGGGTATGGAAGTTGAAGAAATCAAAAAAAACGGTGCTGATTTTGATGATATTTACGCGGCAAAAATCGTAAAGATAAACGCGCACCCCAATTCCGAAAAACTGCACCTTGTTGATTTGGAAACAAAAGACGGCGCAAAACGCGTAGTATGCGGTGCGCAAAATATAGCGGAAGGGCAAATTGTTCCTTTGGCAAATGTCGGCTCAAGGTTAGGTAAAATATTTTTAAAGCCTGCCGAAATCCGCGGTGTAGTTTCCGAAGGTATGCTTTGCTCCGCTGACGAATTAGGCCTTGCTGCCGAACGCCAAAAAGGCATTATGATTTTAGACCCGCAAATTAAAATAGGTACGGATATAAAAACACTTTATGGCGAGCCGGATGCAATTTTTGATATTTCCTTAACGCCAAACCGCCCCGATTTGATGAGTCATTTGGGTATAGCAAGGGAATTGAGCATTTTGTTAAATTTGCCGCTTAAAAATAAAGAATATAAAACGCTAAAAGGCGAGGGCGATACTTTGGCAATCAATATCCATACAGACGATACGGGTTGTGCGCGTTATGCCGGCAGGATTATCCGCAATGTAAAAAATACAGAGTCTCCCGATTGGCTTAAGCAGCGTCTTGCGGCTATGGGCGTAAACCCGAAAAATGCTTTGGTTGATATAACAAATTATGTTCTTTTTGAAATCGGCCATCCTATGCACGCTTTTGATTTAAACCATTTGCAAGGCGGGCAAATCAATGTGCGTTGGGCGCAGGAAGGCGAAAAGTTTTTGGGCTTGGATGATACCCAAAGGACTTTGACAGCGCAAAATCTTGTCATTGCCGACGGTGAAAAGCCTGTTGCTTTAGCAGGTGTTATCGGTGCTAAAGGCGACAGTATTTTGCCGGAGACAAAAGATGTTTTTTTAGAGGGTGCATATTTTTATCCGCCTTGCATAAACAAAACATCTAAAAAATTTGCTGTCAGTACGGAATCTTCGCAAAGGTTTGAGCGCGGCATTGATATAAACACCTGCGTAAAAGCGATAGATATGGCAACAGCCCTTATTTTGGATATTTGCGGCGGTAATGCAGGGGAAATAAATGATGTCTACCCGCATAAATACGAGCCGCAAACCATTTCTTTTAAGCCCGAAGATTTGGAAAAAATACTTGGTATGAATTTAGACAGGGAAAAACTTAAAGATATTTTTAACCGTCTTGGTAAAGAGTTTAAAGCCGAAGGCGAAACTTGGTCTTTTACGCCCGATTCATACCGCAGGGATTTAAACCATAAATGGGATTTGGCGGAAGAAGTCGCGCGTTATATCGGGCTTGATAATCTTGCCGCTGATAGCGACGGTACAACGCACGCAACTTTATACTTTGGGGAAAACCCCAAAGCCGTTGATATGGGGGAAAAGTTTTGCGATACTTTGGCCGGTTTAGGTTTTTATGAATGTAAAAACTTTGATTTTGTTTCCCCGCAGGATTTAAAAAATTTCGGCTACAGTAATAAAACCGCCGTTGAAATAAAAAATCCGCTTGCCGACGGTATGGAATTTATGCGCCCGCTTTTGCTTATCAGCCTGCTTAAAAATATTGAGTTTAACCAAAATTTCGGGCGGCACGATTTATGTCTTTTTGAATATGGCAAAACTTTCACTTTGCAAAAGGGCTATCCGCTTGAAACATTTTCTTTAAGCGGAGTAATGTGCGGCAAAACACCGAGGGAAAAATTCTTCCTTTCTCCTCAGTGTAAAGTAGGTTTTTACGGGCTTAAAGGTGTTGTAAAAAATGTTTTGGCAGATTACAAAAATATAACTTTTAAACCCGCAAAACAAGCACCTTGTTATATGCACCCTAAAATATGTATGGATATTTTGCTTGATAACAAGCGCATAGGGTTTTTAGGGCAGGTGCATCCTTTAAATTTAAAAACTTACGGCATAAAACAAGATGTTTATGCTTTTGAATTTGAAAATAAATTGGTAGAAAAATATTTTGATGCCCAGCAGTTTAAAAAGGCGCAGGCTATAAGCCCTTTCCCTGGCTCAAAGAGGGATTTATCGGTAGTAATAGATAAAAATACTTCTTTTGCTTCGGTAAAGGAAGTGCTTTATCAGGCTGCGCCGCAAGTTGATTTTAATCTTACGGATTTGTATCAAGGCGCAAATTTGCCGGAAGGTAAAAAAAGCATAACTTTAAGTTTTGAGTTTATCTCGCAGGAAAAAACACTTACCGATAAGGAAGTCAACCAAGCGGTAGATACTATTCTTGAAGCGTTAAAAACAAAATTAGGCGCACAGTTAAGATAATATGGCAGAAGATAAATATCAAAAATTAAATTCTTTAATTGATTTGGTTACGCAAAAACTTCAAACGGCTGAAGCAGAAAATATCCGTTTGCAGGCGGAAGTGCGTACTTTGCAGGGCCATATAAAACGGCTGCAAAGCGTACAGGAAACAGCCAAAGCCTTAAAGGATTGGAAAGATATTACAACTGCAATATTAAAAAAACTTTATACTAAAATAGATAAGGAAATCGAGCGTATAGAACAACAGTCGTCGTCGCCCGATTTAGACAGGAAATGATTAACAGACCAGAACCGGTAAATGTCGTTATAAGAAAAATGGAACTGCGCAATGTCGTGTTGGAAGGCATACCTCCTTTGGATGTTTTGTCTTTGGCTACGGAAGTAGAAAAAAAGATGCAGGAAATATGCGAGCAGCGCAATATGTATGATTCTTTAAAACTTGCTTTGCTTGCGGCATTGTATTTTGCAGGTATGGCATATAGCAGAACAGACAAAAGCGATAAAAAAGACCGTGCGGATGAAAAGCAAATAGATAATGCCATAGAAAAATTAACTTTTGCTTTAAACAGTTTGCCTCTTAAATAATTTATGGAAGATTTTTTTCAGGAACAAACGCAGAATAATGCTAAAGAAAATATGCCGCTTGCCGCGCGCCTTGCACCCAAGACAATAGAAGATTTTGCAGGGCAGGATGATATTTTGGCAGAAGGCAAACTTTTACGCCGTTTGATAGAAGCGGATAAAGTTCGTTCTGCTGTATTCTTCGGCCCGCCCGGCGTAGGTAAAACGGCTTTGGCAAGATTTATTGCTTCAACAACAAAAGCGTATGTAAGCGAACTTAATGCGGCGGCTGCGGGCGTAGGCGATTTAAAAAAAGTTCTTGAAGAAGCCAAAATCAGAATAGAAAATAATTTTACCCAAAAAAGAACTCTGCTTATTTTAGATGAAATCCACCATTTCAATAAAACGCAGCAGGATGTCTTGCTGCCTTCGGTAGAAAGCGGGCAGATAATTCTTATAGGTATCACTACGGAAAACCCTTATTTTTACATCAACAACGCTTTGCTTTCCCGTTTTTCCGTTTTTGAATTTAAACCTTTAAACAGTGAACATTTAGCCAAAATAACAAAGCGTGCGGAAGATATAGAAAAATTTAAAATTACGGATGAAGCACGGGATTTTTTAATTACGCAATCTAACGGGGACGCACGCCGCTTTTTAAACGCTTTGGAACTTGCTTTAATTACAACGCCTTACAAAGGCGGCGCAAAAAAAATAACTTTGGATATTGCCAAAGACTGCATACAAAAACGCCACTTAAATTATGATAAAAAAGGCGATGAACATTACGATATAATTTCTGCTTTTATCAAATCTATGCGCGGCTCTGATCCTGATGCAACAGTTTATTGGCTGGCGCGTATGCTTGAATCAGGGGAAGACCCGCGTTTTATTGCACGCAGGATTTTTATTTGTGCGGCGGAAGATGTCGGCCTTGCCGAGCCTACTGCTTTTGTTATAGCAGAAGCGGCTTTTAAAAGTGCGGAAGTTTTAGGTATGCCGGAAGTGAGAATCCCTTTGGCGCACGCGGCAATTTATGTTGCCTGCGCACCCAAATCCAATGCGGCCTATCTTGCTATTGATGATGCCTTGCGGGAAGTGCGCGAAGGCCCGCGCAGGGATGTCCCGCCGCATTTAAGGAGCGGCAGCAAAAATATAGGTTATAAATACGCGCACGATTTCCCTAACCATTATGTAGAGCAGGAATATATGCCCGCCCCTAAAAAGTTTTATAAACCTACAACAATGGGCAAAGAAAAAAATATTAAAGAACGCCAAGCCCTTTTAAGGAAGAAACAATGACGCTCCCGTTTGATAACAAAAAAGTATTTTCCGTAACGGAAATAAGCCTTGCCGTCAAAGAAATGCTGGAAGGTGTGCTTTGCGGCGTAGCGGTTGAAGGGGAAATATCAAATTATAAACCGGCCTCAAGCGGGCATTACTATTTTAATCTTAAAGATGAAAACGCCCTTTTAAGCGTTGTTTTATTTAAAGGATATGCAAGAGGCCTTAAACTTAAAGAAGGCGACAAAGCGGTAGTGCGCGGGGATTTTAATTGCTTTATAAAACAAGGGCGCTATCAGTTGGTTGCCAAAGATATTGAAGTAAAAACACAGGGCGATTTATACAGGGAATTTGAAAAACTTAAATTGAAACTTCAGGCGGAAGGATTATTTGATTCTTCAAAGAAACTCCCCTTGCCAAAGTTTCCTTTCCGTATCGGTGTTATAACTTCTCCTACGGGTGCGGCGGTGCGTGATATTCTTTCGGTCCTTAAACGGCGCGGCCGCAATTTGGAAGTTATTATAGCCCCTGCTTTAGTGCAGGGGGAAGGCTCAAAGGAACAAATAGTACAGGCTTTGGATAATTTATCAAAACTTTCTCCTGCGCCGGATGTAATTTTGCTCGGGCGCGGCGGCGGCAGTATAGAAGATTTATGGAGTTTTAACGAAGAATCCGTAGTACGCGCGGTTGCGGCAAGTAAGATACCGGTAGTTTCCTGCGTCGGGCACGAAACTGATTTTACCCTTACGGATTTTGCGGCCTCTCTGCGTGCGCCTACGCCGTCTGCCGCAGCGGAACTTGTAGTGCAAAATGCGGAAGATACAGTAGAGCAAATTGCTAATTTAAGTAAACTTTTGCTTAATTGTTTGTCTTTAAAATATGAGCGTTTAAAAAACCGTTTTGAACTTGCACTGAACAATAAATTTTTAAAAGAGCCTTCTTTATATTTTGACTGCAGACAGCAAATTGTTGATGATTTTACCGAACAGATTGTAAATAAAATGCAAAAAATCCTTGATAAAAAAGCACACAGCGCCGAACTTTTGCAGCAGCGTCTTAAACTTTTAAGCCCGCAGGCCACTTTAAAACGCGGATACGCGATAGTACGCCGCGCTTCTACCGGAGAGGTTGTCAGGTCATCTTTGCCGGGGGAAAGGCTTAAAGTGCAAACTTCTTATGATAATTTTGAGGTGGAAACCGTATGAGTAAAAAAAATACTTTTGAAACTAAACTTGCCCGCTTGGAAGAAATAGTAAATCTTTTAGACAGCGAAACTATCGCCTTGGAAGAAAGCGCAAAACTTTTTGAAGAGGGTGTTGCTCTTTCTAAGGAACTCTCTGAAAAACTTAGCGAAGTTAAATTCAAAGTGGAAGCACTTAAACAAAAAGGTGCAGATTTGATTTTAGAACCTTTTGATAAAGCGGAAGATAAAGAGTAAAATGCCTAAATTACGCCTTGATAATGCTTTGGTAGAGTTGGGCCTTGCCGCAAGCAGAAATAAAGCCCAAGCCTTAATTATGGCCGGAGAAGCGGTTGTAAACGGACAGGTGGAAACACGCGCTGACCGCAATATCAAACCGGAAGATAATATAACCTTAAAAGAAAAATCCTGCCCTTATGTATCACGCGGCGGGCTTAAATTGCAAGGTGCTTTGGACAGTTTTAAAATAGATGTTAAGGATAAAATATGCGCCGATATAGGCGTGGCTACGGGCGGGTTTTCGCATTGTTTTTTACTGCGCGGCGCAAAGGAGGTCCACGGCGTAGATGTCGGCAAAGGGCAACTTGCAAGCGAGGTTTCCGCGTTTAAAAACTTTTTCTTTCATCCTAACACAAATGCGCGCTATATGACGCCTGATATGTTCCCTTATCCTTTTGAAGTCGCAGCAGTTGATGTATCTTTTATCTCTTTAAAAATGATAATGCCAGCTTTATTTTCCTGTATGGCTGGGCAAAGTGATATTGCTTTTTTAATCAAACCGCAGTTTGAACTTACCCCTAAGGAAGTCCCCCACGGCATAGTTAAAACGGAAGAAAACCGCCAAAAGGCGATAACTTCCGTAAGGGAATTTTTTAAAGAAAATCTTCAGGCAAAATATAACGCAGAGGAAAATGGCCTTATCAATTCCCCCATAACAGGTATGCACGGCAATATAGAATATCTCTGGCACATCAAAATCGGCAAATAAGATACAATATTTTTTATATAAGAGTTTTACGGTTATGGAAACAATAATAGTAGTAATAGCAATGGCATTATGCATAGTATTTGTTATAGCGTTAGATAAGTCAAATAATGAAGAATCTCAACCGCAAGATGAGGCATCTGTTTCACCTGCTACAAAACAGCCTGAAAAATTAACACAAACGACGGAAACACCAAAATACACAGAATTTCCGCAGTACGAATATAAATTTGTTGACCTTAATTGAGTTGATACGGATATTATTAAACAAATAGATAATATTTGTAAAAACTTTTCTACTGAGGGCTGGGATTATTACCGTCTTGAAACTTCCGTAATTAAACATATGCAGGGATGTCTTGGTGCAATTTTTGGCGCACAGGAATATTATACTAAACACCAATATATAGTTTTCAGGCGTCCTTTTAAAAAGAATAAGGATTTTTTGGAATCTTCAAATATTAAATAAAATTAACGCATCCTCAAAGGTTAAATTTGTATAAATCTGTCTTTGCTAAATGCCATAATCGGCAATATCCGCCACTTTTGCCGTAGGTGTTAATATCTAATTACAATCTTTCATTGTATGGGAAAGACCCGAAAGTCTTTCCCCGTTATCTGTTTATGTTTTTAAAAGCAAACAGGTTTTGTGCATTGAGCGCGCATTACTTTTCTCACTTAATATTATTTATCCAAAGTATATAAATATATTTTGCAAAAATTATTATTTTGACCATTGTCCCATTATTTGTATTTCCGTAAGTTATAATCTAATGCAAACAAAAACCCCCGATATAAAATCGGGGGTAAATTTGCTGTAAGTAATCCAAGATTAACGCTTAGAGAATTGGAAGCGTCTTCTTGCTTTGGGCTGGCCGGGTTTCTTTCTTTCAACCATTCTCGGGTCCCTTGTCAAAAAGCCTGCTTTCTTCATCGTTTTCTTGTTATCTTCGCCTAATACTGCAAGAGATCTTGCAATAGCGTGGCGGATAGCACCTGCCTGTGAAGCAACACCGCCGCCGTTTACTTTGATTTTTACATCAAAATCTTTTTCGGCTTTGATTTCGCTTAACGGGGCAAGCACCGTATCCTGGTATCTGGGGCAGCCGCGGAAATATTCATTAAGCGGCTTAGCATTTACAGTTACTTTGCCGGAACCTTTTACAAGTTCGGCTTGTGCTATGGAAGTTTTTCTTCTACCGGTTTTAATTTGTTTGGTTTCCATAAAATCCACCTTTTATTTTGAGAACCTTTCGGCAAAAGAATGTTCTTCGCCGTTGAAAATTCTAAGTCTTTTCATTCTTTTGGCGCGGAGTTTGTTATTGTCTAACATTCTGTAAACTGCAAGTTCAATAACCTTCGCGGCATTGTTTTCCATCTGCCTTTTAAAAGGCACTTCTTTAGCGCCTTTGGCATAGCCGGAATGGGAGAAATAAACCTTTTCTTCCGCTTTCTTTCCGGTTACTTTAATTTTGCCGGCATTGGTAACTACAACGAAGTCCCCGCAATCCATATTGGGGGTAAAAGTTCTTTTATGTTTGCCCATAAGGTAAACTGCTAACTGGGTAGCAAGTCTGCCTAAGGTTTTGCCGGTAGCATCAATATGATGCCATTTTCTTCCTGCTTCGGCTTCCTGTACGGAAGGTAAGTATGTTTTGCTCATTTTGTACCTTTTGTGTTTTATAGGATTTGACTCGGGTCCTATTTATCTCACATAAATTTTGCCTTTTACGGTGTACCACAGCACCATAAATTAAGGCTAAAAAAAGAGGAATGGTTGGGATAGGATTCGAACCTATGTAGGGCACGCCCGACGGTTTTACAGACCGTTGCTTTTGACCGCTCAGCCACCCAACCGTTCCTCAAAAATCTTTCGGTTTTAAGGCGTTGAAAAAACTTATCCGAGTTTTATCATTTCCAAAAACCGGATAACTTATTATAGCAAAAATATTTATATCTATACAAATATTTTATCTTCGCTTTAATAAATTATAGCAAAAAAATTAAATTTCTTTAATCTTTTTTAAGAAGTCCTGCCAAGAGCAGGCTTCGCCGCCGCCTTGTGCAAAATCCGGTTTCCCGCCGCCTTTGCCGTTAATGACGGATGCTACTGCTTTTGCAAGTTTATTTGCATCTGCCCCGCCTTTAAAACTCTTAACGATAAAAGATTTTCTGCCGTCTTTATCGGTTGAAATCAAAATAACTTTAGACGGGTTTTTATCGGCCATATTGTCGGCAAGAGTTCTTAACTGTTTAATTTCGGTATTTTCCGCATTAAAAGCGATAAGTTTTGTACCGTCTTTTAAGGAAATTTCCTGATGGGCGGAATTATCTTTACCGCTTAAAAGTTTGCGCTTAAGTTCTGCGTTTTCCTTTTTCAAAAGCAGTTCGTTATCAAGCAGGCTTTGTACTTTCTTTAGCACATCGGAAATAGCCGTATTTAATATTTTTGAAGTTGCCAAAGCAATATTTGCATCGTGTTTTAAATTTTCCACTGCGCTCAAGCCCGCAACGGCTTCTATACGGCGCACCCCTGCGGAAACAGCACTTTCCTTTAAAATCCTTATAGTCATAATTTCGCCGGTAGTTCTTACATGTGTGCCGCCGCAAAGTTCCAAACTGGCTCTGTTCATAGGGTCTTTAAAGCCGTCTTTTGCTATAAGAACAAATCTCGCAGGGTCGGCATAAGTTTCGCCAAGCAGAACGGTTGCGCCTAATTCTTTGGCATCTTTAAGCGGGCGCACTTGTGTTTCTATTTTAAGGTTTTGTGCTATTATGGCATTTGCTTCGGACCAGACCGAGAGAAGTTGGGCGCGTGTGGGTGCGCAGGAAATAGTATAGTCAAAGCGCAGTTTATCCGGCGACACAAAAGAGCCGGCCTGATGAACTTCGTCGCCTAAAATTTTACGCAATGCGGCATTTAAAACATGCACTGCGGAATGGTTTTCCGAGGCTTTAAACCTTGTAAGTTGATTAACTTTTAAAAGGATTTTCTGCCCTTTACTTATTTTTCCCTTGATTATGTTTACTTTATGGAGATAAAGTTTCTCCAAAGGTTTTTGGGTATCTGTTATGCGGGCGGTATCTTCTGCGTTAATTTCAATTGAACCTATATCGCCTGTCTGTCCGCCGCTTTGTGCATAAAAACTTGTTTTATCGGTAATTAAATAACCTTCGGTATCAAGTGTATCCGTAATTTTATAATCTTTGCTCAGTAAGGCAAGTATTTGTGCTTCTTGGTCAAAAGTATCATATCCTGTAAATACAGTTGCCGGCAGTTTGCTTTCCAACTGCTGCATTGTAAGTACTTTTTCTTTTTCAAATTCGTCAATATCTGCGCGGGAGTTTTCCTTTGCCTGTTCTCTGGCTTTTTCAAAGCCTTTTTCATCAAGTTTGATGTTTTTTTCGGCTAAAATTTCTTTTGTAAGTTCTATGGGAAATCCGTATGTTTCGTAAAGGTTAAATGCTTCCTGTCCGGAAAGTTCCTGCGGGTTATTTTTAAGGATTTCCTGTAATCTTTGTTCGCCGTCGTTTAAAGTTTTAAAGAAAGCATTTTCTTCCGTTCTTAAAGCCGAAATAATATGTGTGGAATTTACAACAAGTTGCGGATAAATATCTTTGTAAATTGAAAGTAAACTCGGCACTAATTGGTTTAAAAACGGCTGGGTTCTGCCGTGCAGTTTGCCGTATCTTACGGCGCGCCTTATCAAACGGCGCAGAATATAGCCTCTGCCTTCATTGGAGGGCAATACCCCTTCTGAAAGTAAGAAACTTGATGCTCTTGTATGGTCTGCAATAATCCTTAATGCGGAAATTTCCGCTGCGGTTTCTCCTTTAATACCTAAAATAAGTTTGGCTTGGTTTATAATAGGTGTAAACAAGTCTGTATCAAAAGGGTTATCAACATTTTGCATTACCATACAAAGCCTTTCAAGGCCCATGCCTGTATCAATATTTCTCTGGGGCAGTTTCTCCAAAGTGCCGTCCTCAAGGCGGTTAAATTGGGTAAATACCAAATTCCAAATTTCAACAAATCTGCCGCAGTTGCAGGCTATGCCGTTTTTAGCACATTCGGGGCAGCCTTTTTCCTCGCCGAAATCATAATATATTTCCGAACAAGGCCCGCAAGGCCCTGTCGGCCCCATAGTCCAGAAATTATCATCTTCGCCAAATTCATAAATTCTTTCAGGGTCAATAAGTTTAGCCCAAGCATTATAGGCTTCTTCATCACGCGGGGCTATACCGCCTTTGTAAATACTTACATACAGACGGCTTTTATCTATTTTAAGTTCGTTTGTAAGATAATCCCACGCCCAGGATATGGCTTCATTTTTAAAATAATCGCCGAAGGAAAAATTCCCCAACATTTCAAAAAAGGTAAGATGCCTTTTTGTAAAGCCGACATTATCTATATCGGTAGTTCTAAGACATTTTTGGGAAGTCGTAGCATTTTTCAAATTCTTTTTAAGACCCAAAAAATTGGCTTTAAACTGTACCATCCCTGCGGAAGTAAACAAAAGTGTCGGGTCCCCGTGCGGGATAAGAGGGCTTGACGGGATAATCGGCAAGCCTTTTTTATGGAAATAATTTAAGAAACTGTTTCTGATATTTTGGCTATTCATATTATAATTTACCTCAAAATATTATAAAGTATATCATATTAGGAGAGAGCATACCATAATGCAAAGATTGTTTATCATCAATCCGAAATCGGGTAAAAAGTTGGGCGGCGGCTTGGAAGATGTGGTAAAGAAATATTATCCGGATGATAAGATTATTTTTACGCAATATAAAGGCCACGCCAAAGAACTTGCCGCAGAAGCGGTATCAAAAAATATTGCACAGGTAATTGTTGCAGGCGGGGACGGAACAATAAACGAAACTGTACAAAGCCTTGCCAAAACAAACACATCGCTTGGCATTATTGCGCTTGGTAGCGGCAACGGCCTTGCTAGGGAATTAGGCTGTTCTTTAGGTACATTAGAGCAGCGTGTGGGCAGTTTAAAAGATTTCAAAATAAAAACTTATGATTTAGGCCTTGCCAACGGGGAATATTTTATAAATTTGGCAGGGCTGGGTATTGAAGCGGATATAGCCGCAAAGTTTGATGCTTTGGGCGCGGAAGGCAAACGCGGCAAATGGCCTTATTTTAAAATAGGGGCAAAAAGTTTATTTACTTATAAAGCGCCTTTGGTAAAAGTTAAAGCAGACGGCAAGGAATATGAATTAAAAAATCTTTCTTTGGTATTTGCTAACGGAAGGCAGTACGGCAGCGGTTTTTTTATTGCGCCCAAAGCGGCTTTTGATGACGGGCTTTTAGATATGACAGCAGTTAAAAAAGCCAATATCTTTAAATTATTATTGGGCTTGCCGTCTTTTTTCTTTCCGTCTTGTAAAATTGTAAGTATTGCCGATACTTATAGGATAAAGTCAGCGGAAGTTTATGTTTCCGGAAATTTCAGTTATCACATAGACGGAGAACCTAAAAACGGTAAAGATAAACTTAAAATTGAAATTTGTCCTAAAGCAATAAAAGTTTTATGCGGGGGCTAAACATAAGGCAAATATTTTTGGCAGAAAAATAAAAAATCTCTTTGACAGTAATAATAATAAATGATTTAATAAGCACAAAGACGGGCACAGCCCAAGGGTAAATGGAGGAAATTATGAAACTCAAAATCACAGGCAAGAACATTAAGTTAACACAGGCAATCAAAGACCGCGCTGAAGAAAGAGTAGAAAAATTAGATAAATTTTTTGATGACAGCGCTTGGGCTGAGATTGTTTTAAGCGTTGATAAAAAAATCAACCAGAGGGCAGAACTTACTGTTCACTCCGGCAGAAAAAAATACACAGGCAAAGCCATTGAAAGTGATATTTATAAAGCCATTGACAGCGCAGTAGTAAAAATAGAAGCGCAGGTAAAAAAGAACAAGAGCAAAGCAGTACAAAACAAAAAACTTGCTCCCAAAGAAGATTTGGCTTCTTATTTCGGTGCGGTATTTGCTCCGCAGAATGATGTTAAATTTTCTGTAATTAAACAGGTGGAAGTCCATCCGATGAATCCTGAAGATGCCGCTTATGAAATGGAAAGATTAGGTTATACTTTCTGGATGTTTATGGATGAAGAATCCAAACAAATCAATCTTATTTTTAAGAGATTAGACGGCACATACGGTTTAATCCAGCCCGTAAAAGCAAAATAAAAGGTGTCTTGTGCCTGAATTTGCACGCAGTATAACCGTTGCACAAATGTTCGGGGATAAGGGCAAAGCCCTTTCCTTGGAACTTTTGTGCGGCGCGGAATATTTAAACAGGGAAATTATTAAACCGAGCCTTAACCGCCCGGGTTTGGCACTTGACGGCCATTTGGAAAATTTCCGCGCAGATGTTATACAAATTATGGGCCGCGGGGAATATGCCTTTTGTGCAAAATTACCGTATAAAAAACTTAAAGCCAATCTTAAAAAGATGTTTAAATCCGGCCCTATACCGTGCGTGATAGTAACTGCCGGAATGAAAGTCCTTGCCGGAATAAAACAAGCCTGCAAGGAAGAAAAACTCCCTCTTTTTACTACTGCGCTTGATACGGCTACCTTAGTAGCGGAACTTATTGCATATTTAGATGATTGTATATCCCCGAGGACTCATGTCCACGGAGTGCTTGTAAAGGTTTCGGGCTTGGGTGTTTTGATAAGGGGCGATGCTGGCATAGGTAAAAGCGAATGCGCGCTTGAACTTATAAAACGCGGGCATATTCTTGTTGCAGATGATGTCGTGGAAATACAAAGACGGCGCGGGCAAATGCTTATAGGTTCTTGCCCTGCTATGCTAAAGCATTATATGGAAGTGCGCGGTTTGGGTATTTTGGATGTGGAACTTTTATTTGGTGTCGGCGCTGCTATGGACAGCACTCCTATAGAAATGGAAGTAAACCTTGTTGCGCCCAACGGTGTAATAGACCGCCTTGGGATAGAGCAGCAAAAAAACAGCATTTTAGGTGTGGAAGTTAATTCCCTGACTATTCCTGTAACCCCTGGAAGGAATTTGGCAGTTTTGATAGAAGTGGCAGCCTTGAACCAGCGTTTAAAAGGACAAGGGATAAGTTCCGCTAAAGAGTTTAATAAAAGATTACTTGATAAGATGAAAGGCAATAAACAGGCTCAATAATTATGGACAAACAGACAAAAAAAGGAAAGTTTTTTATTATTACCGGTATATCGGGTGCAGGCAAAACGCAGGCCCTGAAGATTTTGGGTGATTTCGGTTTTTATTGTGTAGATAATCTGCCCTTGGCTTTATTTAGTAATTTCAGCAAATATATAAAAACCCGTACGGAAATACAAAATATTGCTTTGGGCATAGATATAAGGGAAGGCGAAAATCTTAAAAGTTTACCTGGCCTTATAAAATCAATAAACCGTCAGGGCTTTGAGTCTAAATTAGTATTTTTGGAAGCATCCGATGCTGTGCTTTTAAGGCGCTTTTCCGAAACAAAACATAAACATCCTTTAGAGGACCAACTGCTTGCTGCCATAACTACGGAAAGGGATTTTTTATCGCCGATAAAACAAATTGCGGATAATGAAATCAATACAAGCAATTTAACTTTGGGCGAACTTAAGGAAAAAATCTCCAGGTTGTTGGAAATTACACGCTCGCAGGAAATGAATGTTTCCGTAATTTCTTTCGGGTATAAACACGGCATTCCGCTGGAAGCGGATTTAGTAATAGATGTGCGTTTCCTCAAGAATCCGTATTATCAGGCTGCTTTAAGGGAAAAGAACGGCCTTGATAAAGAGGTTCAGGATTATCTTAAAAAAGCGCCGCATACTTTAAACTTTCTTAAGAAGTTTACTGATATGATATTGTATTTAATACCTAAATACATAAAGGAAGGCAAATCTTACCTTACTATTGCGGTAGGATGCAGCGGCGGTAAACACAGGAGCGTGTTTATGGCGCATTGTCTTGCAGAAGTGTTAAGGGAAAAGAAATTTAAAGTTTCGGAATTCCACAGGGATTTGAATATAGTTAAGAAGGAAGTATGGTAAACATTATTTTGGTGTCGCACGGCAATCTTGCATCGTCTTTACTTGAAACAGCATCTGATATATGTTGTTTTGACCGTAAATATGTTTATGCTTTAAGCGTAAAGGACGGCGGGATAGAAGTTATCAGTAAAAGAATTGTCGCTTTAGCAAAACAGGGGGAAGTGCTTGTTTTGGCTGATACTTTCGGCGGTAGTTGTTGTAATACGGCTTTATCTTGCAGCAACGGCCTTAATAATGTGCGTGTAGTTTGCGGGGTTAACCTTAATATGCTTTTAGCCGTACTTAATAATATGCAGAGGCTTAGTCTTAAAGAACTTTCGCAAAAAGCGGTAGATGACGGTAAAAAAGCAGTTTTTAATGCTACGGAGATAGTTAAACAATGAATATTGTCCTTACCAGAATAGACAGCAGGCTTATACACGGCCAAGTGGTACAAGGTTGGCTGCCGTCTTTAAAAGTGCAGGAAGTCGTTGTGGTGTCTTCTACGGCTTTTGAGAGTAATTTGATGTGTAAAATGATGAGGATGAGCCTTCCAAAAGCGTATGGTTTACAGGTGCTCTGCGCGCATGATGCGGCATCATATCTAAAATCTTCCAAGGAAGGCAAAATACTTTTGCTTGTAGAAGATTTTGACAGTTTGTTTAAACTTTTGGAAGATGGCGTTAAGTTAAATGAGATAACAATAGGAAATACAAGATATGAAGAAGGGAAAAAGCAATATTCGCAAGGAGTGTTTTTATCAGAGGAAGAAATAT
>CADAXZ010000012.1 GCA_902791965.1 Candidatus Proelusimicrobium bovinum
ATAATAAATGATAAATTTGCCGTTGCGCATAATTTTGGTTTAGGCGGCCCTGCGATAGTTTTTATGGCGGAATTTTTAGCGGCTTTAGGTGCAAAACGCCTGATAATTGCCGGCAGTTGCGGTGCAATTTCCGAGGATTTATCCCCCGGCGACAGAATTATTTGCAGCGGTGCTTATTGCGGGGAAGGCACTTCCGCTTATTATTCAAAAAAAGATTATATAGAGCCTTTTACTGATTTGCCTTTATCTTCTTTGGGAATAAAATATAAATTTCCTGCTTGGACTACTGATGCGCTTTTTAGGGAAACGCCGGCTTTGATTGAATATTTTAAAAATAAAGGCTGCGGTTTGGTGGAAATGGAAGCCTCTGCCCTGTTTGCCTTTGCGGAAAGTAAAAATCTTCAAAGCGGCGCGGTATTTGTGGTAAGCGACAGCCTTTGCGGCAACAAATGGAAACTTCCTTTACAAATGATGCAGGTGCGCAAGGCTATTTTGGAAATAACCTTATCTATAATTAAACTAACGGAAAATTAGGAATTAACAGGCTGGGAGTTTTTAATAATATCCCAAAATTGTTCCACGGTCTGTATACGCTTTTTAGGGTCTGCATTTAAAGAGCGTATAATAAGTTCGTCTATTTCCTCAGGGATATAAGGTGCTATTACTGAAGGCGGCACAATCTTTTTAGTAGTTACATCAAAACCTTTAACACTCCAAGGCACTTGCCCTACGAGTGCTTCGTAAAGGCATACGGCTAAAGAATAAATATCGGATTGTTTTGATGTATATCCTTTTTGTTGTTCGGGCGACATATAAGCCGGTGTACCTGCTACGGGGTGGGAATCGTTCTTATCAGAGCCGGCTACTTTTTGCGCCACGCCGAAATCCATAAGTTTTGCCATACCGTTATCGGCAAGCATAATATTGCCGGGCTTAATATCACAATGGACAATGCCTTTGTTATGGGCATAACTTAAGCCTTCGCAAACAGACTTAAATATATGTTTGACTTCGTCAAAATCCAAATAATTATCAATATCAAGGCGCGTTTCCAGGGTTTGGCCGTCAACATATTCAAAAACAAGATAAAGGCTGTTTGCGGTTTCTATAACGGTATAAATTTCAACTATGCTGGGGTGGCGCAGCATCGCAACCATACGCGCTTCTGAAAGGAATTGCTCGCGCACATAATCATTTTTTAAGAGTTCCGGTTTAATACGCTTTACGGCAACTTTCCTCTTAAGGGCATTATCGTATGCTTCGTAGACTTTACCCATACCGCCTTCCCCTACTGGGCGGATAAAATGGTATTGTTCTTTTATGTTTACTTCTTTAAGTTTGCGTCCTTTTACATCAACAGGACCGCCTAAAACATTGAAATACCTGAGTAAAATATAAAAACCTATAACCAAAACTACGCATACAAAATAAACAAAGAACCAAGGCGGCAAATGATAATTTGAAAGCGGCTTACCTTTAGTTTTGGAATCTTGCTTATCAAACATAATATCCTGTTTTACCTGTTGCGCACGGGAAGAACGGGGGTTTAACTGTAAGGCGGTATCTATGTCCTCATTGGCGCGGAGCATATCACCTTTTTTAAAATAGCAGTTTGCCCTTGTTGTGTACGCTTCCACATTTGAGGGGCGTTTTGCTATTGCCTGAGAAGCAAAATAAAGTGCATTATCGCAATCTTCAAGTTGTTCGTAAGCCATAGCCGTAAGGGTATAAATACGCGGGTCGTCATTACCGTTATCTAAAAGGTTCTGGCAGGTATCTATAACGGTATCATATTGTCCGTTTTCAAATTTACGGGAAATTTCGTTTAAAGAATTTTCAAGTGCATTTGCTTTTTTTATATTGCCGCTGTTGCCCAAGTCCGAAAAGCCGGAAGCATAATTTCCTTTTATAATAATAGGGGTAGCTGCCGCAGAAAAACCTATAAGCGGATAAAAAAGCAGGAAAAAAGCAAGTATAAATCGCACCATACTAATATATTAAATAAAAATTACAACAAATACAATCATTTTATTATTTATATTACCTTGTTGCGTTTGAGGGCCTTAAATTTCTATCATATAAAAATGGAAGGCGTAATCATTTCTTTGGCGATACTTATCTTTTTGTCGCATTTATTTTCGGTAATGTTTGTTAAAACCCGCATACCGGAAGTTCTGCCGCTTTTAATTTTAGGTATTATCTTAGGGCCGTTATTTCATTTGGTGTCGCCTGCGGATTTCGGTATGGTGGACCAAGTTTTTACGCGTGTACTTTTGATTGTGATTTTATTTGAAAGCGGCCTTGGTATAAAAATATCACAAATAAGGAGTACTTGGGAACAGAGTTTCCGTCTTACCGTTATAAGTTTTATAGTTATGCTTTGTGTTGTTGCTTTGCTTTCCAAAATACTATTGGGGCTTCACTTTGCTTATGCTGTTATTTTGGGTGCTATTTTGGCAGATAACTCTTTTGCGATAATAATTCCTTTGATTTCAAAACTTAATATTTCTAACCGTGTAAAAACAGTTCTTTTGACGGAAAGTACTATCGGCGGTGTTATTTCAATCGTAGTAACCATAACACTTTTAAATATGGTAAAAATAAATTCTTTTGATGCCAGCCTTATAATAGCAAAGATACTTTATACTTTTGTAGTATCTTTCCTTACGGGCAGTGCGGCGGCTATTTTCTGGACTACGATTTTAAGCAAAATAAGAAAGTTGGAAAACGGTATCTTTTTAACTTTGGCTTTTGTGCTTGTGGTATATTCCGTATGCGAAACTTTAGGCTCTGACGGCGCAATAGGTGCTTTTATTTTCGGTATAGTTGCGGGTAATATAAGGACTATAAGGAAACTGCACGGTTTTAAATTTATAGAGCGTTTTACGATGAATGTAAAAAGCAAAGCATTCAACGATACGGAAAAGAGTTTCTTCGGGGAAGTCGTATTTATTTTAAGAACTTTCTTTTTCGTATATATAGGTATTTCAATGCAGATACACAGTGTGTTTTCCCTTTTATGCGGGCTTTTGTTCACGGTGGTAATCTTTTTGGCAAGAATACCAACGGTCAATTATGTTATGGAAAAGCAAATCAGCCGTATAGATTGTGCCGTAACTTCAATAATGGTGCCTAAAGGGTTAGTTACTGCGGTTTTGGCTTCTATGATAATGCAATCTGGTTTAGCAGGCGGTGCGGTTTTACAAAATACTATTTACTGCGTAATACTTTTCAGTATTATTTTTGCTACGGTATTTTCTTTCCTGATAGAAAAGGGACATATGGCCAAACTTACGGATTTTCTTTTTAAACGCCACGGGGATTTTTCTGTTGCTGTATTGCAGGAAAGCACAAAGGGCAAAGCCGCCGCCAAAAGTAAATAATCCCTAAAAGATTGCATTAAAAACCCGTCTTTACAGACGGGTTTAAATTTTCGGTAATTCTTGTTTAGTGTAATTTATAATTTATATACAAAAGACATTTGCACATCTTTTGTATGGTCCCTGCGGTAGGAGAAAAAAGTTTCCTTATTACAGCAGGTACACTCGCACGAGCAGGGATTTTTTGTATTTTCTATTTTAAGGCCGCACTCTTTAAGTTGGCGCATAATATCGGCAGTCAAATCCACAAATAATTTGCCGTTTCTTTTTATTACTGAGGAGGGGGCAAACTTATCTGCCACATCTTTTTGTACTTCAAAGCAGCAAGCGTTAATATGCGGGCCGATATAGGCGCAAAGTTCCGCATCCTGCCCTGCGTGCTGCAAAAGAAGTTTAGCCGCTTTCTTCGGCAAACCTGCCGCAACGCCGCGCCAGCCGCAATGGCAAAGGCTTACAAATTTGCCTTTGCTGTCCCAAAGGTAAAGGGGGACGCAATCGGCCGTAAGTATCATAACGCCGCAGTTATTAAGGCCTAAAAGCCAGCCGTCTGCTTCGTGAACTTCCTGCGCTTTGTAGTCTGCCAAATCCTGCGGGGTAAGAAGGCTGATGATTTTATCGCCGTGTACCTGTTTTAAACCTAAAATCTTTTCCTGAGGGATATTAAGGGTTTTAAAAAAGTTTATTACATTTTCTTTTTCCCTCATATTGCCGCTTTCGCGGGAAACAGTACCGCTGATTATGCCTAAATTTATAAGTCTTTCGTCGGAAAATATTTTCATATATAAAATCTGCTCTCTTTAACTTTAAGTTTTTTGCCGCCTATAATATTTAGGGCAAGGCGTGCAAAGCGCTCGGGGGAGTCGCTTGCGTAAAATTGTATTTTGGCTTTATTTTTGGTTTTTAAAAGTTTCTTTTTAGCCAAAAGTGCTTGGGCGCGTTTGGCAATTTCCTCTGCGGAATCTACCAAAGCAACTTTTTTGCCTAAAAAATTGCCTATTTCTTTTTTGATTACAGGGTAATGCGTGCATCCCAAAATTACCGTATCGGCTTTTTCAGCCTTTAAAGGGGTAAGATATTTCTTTATTGCCAAAGCGCAAATATCGCTTGCGGCAAGGCCTTCTTCTATTATAGGTACAAAAAGCGGGCAGGCGCATTGGGTAATATTTATTTTTTTATCTTTCTTTTTAATTTGCTTAATGTATGCTTTACTTTTTATTGTTGCTTCAGTACCCAAAACTATGACATGTTTATTTTTACTTACTGCCGCGGCGCAGGCCGCACCAGGCTCAATAACACCCAAAACAGGCACTTTTATATGCCTTTTAAGTACGGGCAGCGCCAAGGCCGAAGCCGTATTGCAGGCAACCAAAATAAGTTTTACATTTTTAGTTTCCAAAAATCTGGCTATATTTAAGGAATATTCCGTTACGGTTTCCTTTGATTTTGAGCCGTAAGGCACATGGGCCGTATCGCCAAAGTAGATAAGATTTTCTTTCGGCAGAAGTTTATGCACCGCCCTGAAAATCGTCAATCCGCCAAGGCCGGAATCAAATATTCCTATGGATTTTTCTTCGTTTTTCATACTCTAAATATTATACACTTTTTATATCTGGTACTAAACTCCGGCTATGGCCGGTTTTTATTGTCTGCGTTTGTATTTTTTATTTGCAAAATATTACAAAATATTCTCTTTTTTTTATAAAAATGGTAAAATATTTAAGCAGTAATACAAAGGCATTTGCTTTAACGGATTTTTCCGGGATGGTGTAATGGTAGCACAAGCGCCTCTGGAGCGTTTAGCCTAGGTTCGAGTCCTAGTCCCGGAGTGATTTTTAAACATTTCTCCCTGATTTAACAGTCAGGGAGATTTTTTATTTTATCAGTAAAACACATAAAAAACAGGGCTGTTTGAATTGACAAACAGCCCTGTAAAAGTTTAAGCGGAGCAGAATTTATTTTACTAATTCGGCTTTTTCTATTATCACGGCTTCTACGGGTACATCATCGTGGGGGTATTTCCTTGTTGTGGCTACGCCTTCAATGGCGTCAACAACTTCCTGCCCTTTGATTACTTTGCCGAATACCGCATATCCCCAGCCTTGCGGCGTTTGGCTTTTAAAGTTTAAAAAGTCATTATCATTGGTATTGATAAAGAACTGTGCGGTGGCGGAATCAGGGTCCATAGTTCTTGCCATAGCGATAGTATATTTATTGTTTTTAAGGCCGTTATCGGCTTCGTTCATAATCGGGGCGCGGGTGGGCAGCTGGTCCATATCGGGGTTAAAGCCGCCGCCCTGAATCATAAAACCTTTTATTACTCTGTGGAATATAGTTCCGTTATAGTGTCCGTCTTTTACATACTGCACAAAATTTTCAACTGTGTTTGGGGCATTTTTGCCGTCAAGTTCAAGCAATATTTCGCCTTTATTTGTCTTTAAAGATACTTGCATTGTATTCTCCTGATTGGTATTTGTTTGTGAAATTTGTTTCGTTTCCTGTTGTGCGGGGGCGGTAGTATTGATTTCCTGCTTGGCGCAGGCCGCAGCAAACATTACTAAAGATAAAATTGAAAATAATTTAATTGTTTTAAGCATTGTTTTTACCATAAAAAAGCACCCCCGGTTAAGGGAGTGCTTTTTAAACTTGTTAATTAGAAGTAGAATCTTGCAGCAACAGCACCGCCGAAACCGCTTCTGTCAGATAATACAGCACCGTCTTTTTTAACTTTTGCGCCAAAGTTATATCTTAAATCAAGACCTAATGCAGAAAGCTCGGTAAACCTATATTCCGCACCGCCTGCGATGTGGAAAAAAGTTTTGTTTTTGTGCTCTTTGTCACCACCAGGTATACCGCTGGCTTCTAATTCAGTGCGCATAAAGGTGACACCGGGGCCCGCCCAGAAACTTACATTCTTTACGCCGTTATCTCTCTTATAGTAAACGGTAATAGGGAAAGCATAGGTGTCTTCAGTTATTTTAGCATTGGTAGCATTTATTTTTAATTCGTTCTCACCATAGAAGTCAAAACCTATTTTTGCACCAATTTTATTGGCTTCGTCTGCAGCATCAAAAGGCATTTCATAAAGGCCTTCTAAAGAGAAAACCCCATAACCTTCTGTTAAATCCGTGCCGCCTACATTAAGGTCCTTCAAGCTCTTAGGGTCGTTTTCGCCAGCGCCTAATTTAACGGCAGCACCAAAACCTGCAAAGGATGCCGTTGACATTACTGCAACTGCAATTACTGCTAACATCAGTTTCTTCATTTACATCTCCTTATGTTAAGTTTACTGTCCTTAATAAAGCCATTTAAGCATATTTTGCAAACAAATAGCAATATAATATTTTTTGGGAAAATAATCTCAAATAATAAAGCCCCCTTGTGGGGGCTTATTAAGAGCGCGGATAACTAAAAATAATACCTTGCGGTAATGGCTTCATTAAAGCCGCTCCTGTCGGAATAAACAAGATTATATTTTTTGATTTTCGCGCAAGTCAGGTATCTTAAATCAAACCCTAAAGCAATATGTCTGCTTAAACGGTATTCCGTACCTAATATAAAATGCGGGGCTCCTTTCCATTTATACTCATTATCGTTATTCAAATTTACATCACTTCTGATAAAGGACACGCCTGCCCCTGCCGTAAAAGAGAAATTTGTTGTTTCAGGTGCGTATTTATAATAAGCGGTTACGGGCAGGGCAATCGTCTTTTCTGTTGCTTTATTAATGCCTATGGTATAAGTGTTTTTGCCATATTTTTCAAAACCTATTTTTATGCCTATTTTATGTTCGTCATATTCACGCGGGTCTCCCAAAAAATCAAAATTAAGAGGCTTTTCGTAAAAGGCTTCAAGTCCGCCGAAATAATCGTGCGTGGACACACTTCCGCCGTATGTATAGTGGAAATCATATATACTCTGCGGATGATTGCCGCCGATACCTGCTTTAACTCCCAAACCCAGTTGGGCAAAGGCCGGTATTGCAAAAATTACTGATAGTACTGTAAGTAATAATTTTTTCATTTATTTCTCCTATAATTTAAAGTCTGTTTTCGGCGTCCTTTTTAAAGGATGAATTCTGCCGGTAAATGCAGTGCATTTTGCCTTTTTATAGACTTTTGTTTTAACATTTTGTTAAATATTCCTATATATGCAGGCTCTCGCTAAAGATATTGCATATATAGGTTTCTGGCAGAGTTTTTGTACTCTGCATATTTTATTGGTACTACTTTTATAAGTAAATTATAAGTTTTATACTTATTAAAGTCAAGTATATTTTATTGTCTTATGTCTGTTAATACTAAGATAAAACAGTTGATGAAAGAGCAAGGTGTTACGCAAAATGCTCTTGCGCAAAAATTAGGCATAACCCAAGCCGCATTAAGCAATATGTTAAGCGGGGATAACCAAATACGCCGCCGTACATTGGATAAAATTGCTGCAGCTTTAGGCAGAACGGCGGAATTCTTCCTTGAGGATAAAATCGTTGATGAACTTTCCGGCAGGATTGAAGAATTAGAAAGGGATATAAAACCTTTTAAAATGCCTGATAACTTGTTAAAGTGTTCTATGCGCCCTGATTTATCTAAAAAGATGTCTAAAGTTTCAAATAAGCCTTCCGCTTGTAAAAATGTTTCCGCAGATGCCGCACGCACACAACTGCCGGATAATTATCAGGGGCAGGATATGACAGGCTTTTTCTATACGCTTTTGCAAAAGGCTTTGAGCAGAATTGACAAACTTGAAAAAGAAGTTTCCGCATTAAAAGATAAAAAACAAAAATAATTTTTGTCTTTAAATTTTGTCTTATATATTCCAAATAACCGTCTGTTATAATTTGCTATAATTAAAATATTCGGGGCATGGCTCAATGGTAGAGCGCCCGCTTTGGGAGCGGGAGGTTCCCGGTTCAAGCCCGGGTGCCCCGATTTTTTTATTAAGGAGGCTACCCCCGATGACCCTTAACGCCAAACAAACGGCAATTTTACCCGCTTATACAAAAATTTTTACCGCAGATAAATTAAAACCCACAGCCAAATTTAAAGGTTTTTATGTTATAGTTTCCAAAACGCTGAAATCCCCGTTTGTGTTTGACAGTTTAACCCTTTCTTTAAGTGCAAAACTTGATAAAGACAGTGCCGTTTTAGTTGAAGCCGCAGTAAAAACAGAAAAGGGCTGGAGCGGCCTTTATAAAATTTTCTATCTTTCAAACGATTATAAAAAAACTTTTAAGCCGCAAAAAGATACCTGTGCCGTCGTTGATTGTGATGTTATAAAACCCGTAAAAGGCGGCCTTGCCTATAAATACCAAATTACGGTTTTGGGCAAAGCAAAATTAAATTTCCTTACTGCCGCTTTTACCAAAGCGTGCGCACCTTACGACCCAATTTTAGCGCAAGACACTCTTGAACTTAAAGATTTTGAAATACCTTTAAGCCCCGTCTGCAGGGAACAATATCCGGATAAAAATTTAAGGGGTAAAATCTGTTCGCCGTGTGCGCTTAAAACCGTGCTTGATTATTACGGCAAAAAAGTTCCTTTGCAAGATGTTGTAAAAGGCGTTTACGACCAAGAAGCCAAAATCTGCGGTACTTGGCCTTTAAATACGGCTTTTGCTTCCCAGCAGGGTTTGGCGATGGGCGTTGTAAGGTGTTGTTCTTTGGCGCAGGCGGAAGGGGAACTTTACAAAGGCCGTCCTTTAATAGTTTCCATAGCATATAAGGAAGGCAAACTTAAAAATGCCGCCGTTAAAAGCACCGAAGGCCATTTGGTTGTAATCTGCGGCATTGATAAACAAGGCGATATTATCGTTATGGACAGCGCGGCAAAAGATGAAAAATCCGTACGCCGTATTTATAACCGCAAGCAGTTTGCCGCCGCTTGGCTTAAAAACAAAAAAGGCATAGCCTACGCCATAGGGGAATAAAGTGAAAAAATTTCTTATTTTGTTTGTTTGTGTTTTAGGCTTATTTGCGTGTAATGCGCAAAGGGATAAAAGTAATTTAACGCTTGCTGTGGTGGGGGAAGTGGAATCTTTTGACCCTGTATTTTCCTATGACGGCTTTACTCACGGCGTACTTTTAAACATTTACGATACCTTAATAAAGTTTAAAGGTTCTTCCTTAACGGAATTTGAGCCGCTTATCGCAAAGGAAGTCCCTACTGTGGAAAACGGCCTTATTACCGACGAGGGCAAAACTTATACCTTTAACATCAGGGAAGATATAAAATTCCACGACGGCACTCCCTTAACTGCGGAAGATGCGGCCTATTCCCTTAAAAGGTTTTTAGTTTCCGATAATGTCAGCGGCCCGTCCACTTTATTGTTAGAGCCGATTTTGGGTATAACATCCACAAGGGATAAAAAAGGAAATAAAATTTTAGATTATAAGACGGTGGAAGAAGCAATTTCTACCGACGGTAATAAACTTATTATCAAACTTAAAAGGCCGTTTGCGCCGCTTTTATCAATTTTGGCAAGGTGGTCTTATGTAATCAGCAAGGATTGGGCTGTTAAAAACGGGGAATGGGACGGAACTGAATCCACTTGGAAGGAATTTAACAATAAAGGCAAAGGGGAATCTGCTTTGTTTGATAAAACAAACGGCAGCGGCCCTTTTATGCTTGCGCGTTGGGATAATGCCGCAAAAAGGGTTTACCTTACCGCCAATAAAAATTATTTTTTGGGTGCGCCGAAACTTGACAGCGTACAGGTTATAACGGTACCCGAGCAAAGCACTATGCGCCTTATGCTTGAATCGGGCGACGCCGACATTGCGGAAATTGCCCCCGCCTTTACGGGCCAGATAGCCCATAACCCCGATTTGGTGGTGCAGGACAGATTGCCGCGCCTTAAAACCGACCCGGTAATCTTTTTTACTTTAAATATCAACCCCGAGGCCAACCCCGATATAGGCAGCGGCCGTCTTGACGGTAAAGGCATACCGCCGGATTTCTTTCAGGATATAAATATAAGGAAGGCGTTTTCCTATGCGTTTGATTATGATGCTTTTGTAAAAGAATCTATGGAAGGCAAAGCACCGCGTGCCTGCGGGCCTGTGCCGCCCGGGCTTGCCTCTTATGACGAAAACGCACCCTGTTATCATCAGGATTTAGCCAAAGCCGAAGAATATTTTAAACAGGCTTACGGCGGCGAAGTTTGGGATAAAGGTTTTGAATTTACTTTAACTTATAATACAGGTTCGCAAATGCGGCAAACCGCTTGCGAAATTTTAAAACGCAATATAGAATCTTTAAACCCAAAATTTAAAATTGAACTGCGCGGTTTGCCTTGGGCTTCTTTCTTGGAAAAGACACAAGCTTCCAAAATGCCGCTTTGGGCGCGCGGCTGGATTGCCGATTACCCCGATGAGCATAATTTTGTCTTTCCGTTTTTACACTCTAAAGGCAGATATGCGGTGGCGCAATCTTTCGGCGACGAACAGTTAGATAATCTTATAGACATCGCAGTACGCACAACCGATTTAAAGCAGCGCAAAAATATGTACCGCCAAATCCAGCAGATAAGTTTTGATAAAGCGGCGCAGATTTATACTATCCATTCCCCTGGCGTCTGGGTTTACAGGAAAGAAGTTAAAGGTTTTACTGATAACCCCGTCTTTATGGGGATATGGCTTTATCCTTTATATAAAGAATAATTTACAAGAGATACAGTTTTTTGTTATAATATCTGTGTCGGCGCCCTTAGCTCAGTT
This sequence comes from Candidatus Proelusimicrobium bovinum, assembly GCA_902791965.1. Lineage (GTDB taxonomy): Bacteria > Elusimicrobiota > Elusimicrobia > Elusimicrobiales > Elusimicrobiaceae > Proelusimicrobium > Proelusimicrobium bovinum. Next base: position 11,093 of record CADAXZ010000012.1, read on the forward strand.
GGTTAGAGCAATCCGCTCATAACGGATGGGTCGCAGGTTCAAGTCCTGCAGGGCGCATTTCAATTTTTTTAATGAACCCCGGTTTCGGGGTTTTTTTATAGAGGCGCATTTATGGAAAATAAAGAACAGCAAAACCAGCAAAAACTTTCCGGCTTGGAAGATATTATCAAAAATAAGTATCAAGAAGCCCAAGACCTTAAAGCCGCAGGCATTAACCCTTATCCCGCCCACATTGATGTAAAAAACACCTGTCTTGAGGCTAAAAATGCACCGGAAAATACCCAAATTGCAACGGCAGGCCGCCTTGTGCAGTTAAGGATTATGGGTAAAGCGGCTTTTGCGCATATCAGGGATGTAAGCGCAAAAGTGCAGATCTATGTGCAAAGGGATTTGCTCGGTGATGATAAATACGCTTTCTTTAAAAAGCATATTGCCGTAGGGGATTTTGTTTTTGTCAGCGGGCATATGTTTATTACCAAAACGGGGGAAAAGACAATCAAAGCCGATAAGGTTGAACTTATTTCCAAAGCAATCCGCCCTATGCCGGAAAAATTCCACGGTTTACAGGATACGGAAGTGCGCTTCCGCAACCGCCACTTGGATTTAATTGCCAATGAAGAAGTAAAAGATATTTTTATCAAGAGGGCAAAAATTATTTCTTCTATCCGCAAAACCTTGGACGCAAAAGGTTATCTGGAAGTTGAAACCCCCACTTTAACGCCGAGCGCGGGCGGTGCTATCGCAAAGCCGTTTGAAACTTTCCATAATGCTCTTAAAATGCCGCTTTTTATGAGGATTGCCCTTGAACTTTACCACAAACGCTTAATTATCGGCGGTTTGGACAGAATTTACGAAATCGGCAAAATGTTCCGCAACGAAGGCATTGATACCACACATAACCCGGAGTTTACAATGATGGAAATGTATCAGGCTTACGGGGATGTAAACACTATGGCGGATTTGTTTGACGAAATTTTGGGTAATGCCGCAAAAGCAATCGGCGTGGAAAAAGTAAATTACAGAGGCTTTGAAATCAATCTTGTTCCGCCGTTTAAGCGTGTGTATATCCCGCAGGCGTGGCAGGAAACTTTCGGCGAGGACATACACGAGATTTTAAACGGCAGAGCGTTTAGAAGGGATAAACTTATCGCCCTTGCCAAAAAAGCGGGCGTTGCCTTTAAAGAAGATGAACCTTCAGATAAAATTTATGATGTTTTGTTTGAGGAAAAAATCGTCAGCAATTATAAAGACCCTGTGTTTATGCTTGATTATCCTACGGCTGTCAGCCCGTTCTCCAAAAATAAACCAGGCGATCCGGAAATTGTGGAAAGGTTTGAGGTGTTTGTCGCAGGCGGGCAGGAACTCGGCAATGCTTACAGCGAACTTAACGACCCTGCCGACCAATACCAACGCTTGAAAGACCAAGCCGCCGCCAAAGCGCAAGACCCTTCCAACGAAGATGCCGATATTGTTGATATTGACTATATCCGCGCTATGGAAGCCGGTATGCCCCCGACAGGCGGTATGGGTATCGGCATAGACAGAATTACAATGATGCTTACGGGGCAGGATTCCATAAGGGAAATTATCCTTTTCCCGACGCTTAAAAATCAGGAAAAATAATTCTGTTTTTGCTTTAAAGTACAAAATTTACAAACATCTGCGTATTTGTTTACGCAGATGTTTTTTTGTACTGAAACAAATATCATAAAATATATATTTTTGCGACCGGATGTCGTCGCCTTATAAAGTTATATTATAAAAGGAAAGTACTATTAATATTTATGTAGTATAATAGGGCTATAAAATAATTTCCGTTTTTTACCTTTATTTTGGAGAAAAACTTATGACAAAAATATTTTCTTTTGATTTAGGCAGTGGGAGTATAGGGGAATGTGTCAGGGAAGGGGAAGAAGTAAAGCATTTAAACAGTTTACTTATTGATTCTGATTTTGCTTCACTTGATTCAATCCGAACACAGCGCAGGGCTTTCAGAACACGCCTTGCCCATAAAGCGCGGGAATCTTGGTGGATACAAATTGCACAGCAATCGGGTTTACCAATCCCCGCTACGGATATAAGAAAAGATAAATTCGGTAATTATGTTTTTACCGCGGATGAAAAAATGCTTAGGGAATTTCCTAAGACAAATGACGAAACAATTTATAATTCCGCCTTGTTAAGGATTGCCCTTATAGAAGGCAAAAAACTTGAAGGCTGGCAAATTTTTAAGGCTGTATGGTCTGCTTTCCAGCACAGGGGTTATGAAACAAATAATTGGAAAGATGAAGAACTTTCCGAAGAAGAAAAGAAAGCAGAAAAAGAAGAACAAGATGCAAAAAAGCGTTATGAGGACAAACTTTTGACTTTGCCTGAAGGATGTCGATTTCCTTGTTATTACGAGGCATATAAAATGGGGCTTTGGAATCCTCAAACCAAACAAACCGTTACCCGTCTTAAAACCTCAACCGGAAACGCAAGGAATAAAGACGGCAGAGGGGAGCAAATTATCGCACCGAGGGATATTGTGGAAAAGGAACTGCGCCTTTTGTTGGAACAAGCAAAAAAGCAATACCCGGCTTTACCCGATATTGAATATATTTTATACGGCACAAACAGAAAAGCGCACGCAGGTATATATGAACACAGCGCAAGAAAGTTCGAATCCGAAGGGCTTTTAGGACAAAAAACGCCGCGTTTTGATAACAGGATAATTGCAAAATGTTCTTTGATACCAAGGCTTAATGTTTGTAAATCAAAAGAGCCTTTAAGCAAGGAAGTCCGTTTTTTACTTGCTTTAAAAAATTTCCGTTTTATAAAAAACGGGCAGGTCGCCGCGTTTGATTTTGAAGAAATAAGCGAACTGTTTAATATTCATAAAGCCCGTTTACTTGATGATAAAGGCCACGCAAATTATATTGATAAAAGAGATATAAAAAATTATCTTAAATCAAAACAATATGAAATTTTTTCCGAAGATGTTATCCCTATGCCTAAAGACGGCGGGCGCAGCCGTTTTTGCCGCCCTGCTTTGCGTATCTTAAAGGAACTTATTTTATCAGGTAAAAACCCGCACGATTTTTACAGAGAAATTACCGAAAGTATTACCAATACCGATACCCAAAAAGGCCTTGTTAAAGAGGATTATAAATTTTTGCTTGCTATGCCGAACGATTGGTACAGTATCCATATACCCGATTTTAGGGAAGAAGATAAAAACTTATCACAGGAAGAACGCCTTTGCAAAATTGATAACTTGCTTAACTCTATAACAAATGCCATAGTACGCCACCGTCTTATTATGTTAATGCACCGTATAGAATATTTACATAAAACTTACGGGACGCCAGATTATTGCATTATGGAAATCGGCAGGGAAGATTTTTTGAGTAAAAAGGCAAAGAAAAAATATGAAGATGAAATGAGTAAAAATTATGCAAGGAATATAGCCGCTTGTAAAGAGTTAAAAGACAATAACATCCCTATTACATATAAAAATATTGATATGATAAAACTTTATAACGAACAAAAAGGTATAAATATCTATGAAGTAGACTCTGATAAAAGGCATTTTTTTAATACGGATAAGATAAACAATATAAGTTGGAATTTATTGGATATTGACCATATTGTCCCTGTTTCAAAAGACGGTTCTAACAGTTTTTTAAATAAAGTTCTTACCACTAAAGATTTAAATGAAAGTAAAAAAGGTAATAAAACCCCTTATGAGTGGCTTTTTAGTGATAAAGATAAATGGTCAGATTATTTGGAAAATATAAAAAAGACAAATATTGATGTCAACTCTAAAAAATATTTATATTTAGTTTCGCCTGATGCCGTAAAAGAAGCCAGAAGGCAAAAGGATTTGCGTGCGACACAATATATGGAAAAACTTGCCAAAAAATTAATCAGTTTATATTTCGGTTGGGGGGAACAAACCACAGGCGATAAACGCAGAATGTTTGTTTGCACAGGTGGACTTACAGACCAAATTCGCAAAACTTATAGTCTGAATGTTATTTTATATGAGGACTTAAAGAAATTACCTAAGGAAGAAATAGTCCGTATGACTTCTACTGGGGAATTGGACGATATAAAAAAGAAGAGAGATAATAAAAAACACCACGCTTTGGATGCTCTTGTAATTTCATTTGCGCGGGAAATGTCTTACGATAAAAAGACTGGCACGCCTGTTTTACCTGAATATGCAGGAAACAGGAAATATTTTGAAGATGCCATAAATAAAGTTTTCCCTATTACAATACGGAGTAAAAAACCAATTTTGGGAGATACAATTTATGCTTTGCGTGCAAGGCAGGAAGGCAAAGAACTCAAATATTATATGGTATCGCGTTTTAATACTAATATGGAAAAAATATCTGATGCCCAAAAAAATTTAAAAAAGATATTTGATTTGCATGTAAAGAAACAATTTGAAGATAAAATAAACCAATTGAATAAAGAAGAACAAATAAGATGGCAAAAATTTTTAGAAGATTTAAGAGCATCCGGTAAATATACTGATGAAATATCTATTATGGAAAATTTATCTGATGCCCCAAAAAATTTAAAGAAAATATCTGATTCTCCTATAAAAGACATTTTTAAAGATAAATTAAATCAAAAGCAAAAAGAATGGGAACAATTCCTGAAAGATTTTAGAATATGCGGTAATCCTGTTCGTAAAATGTGTATGACGGAGAGTTCTGCTTTTACAAAAAAAGAAGTTTTTAATGATGATGGTTCTTTTAAAAAGAATATTGGCGAATATTGTGCTATCAGTAAAAAAGTAAAAGGTCAATATATAAGGCCAAAGAAAAGCAATAAAGGCCAAATTATTTATAATGACGGTAAAAAATGGATAGTAAAACAGATTTATCCTTTTGACAGTGTAGCCAAAAAACTTAAAGAGGCAAAAGAGAAATACGGTAAAGTTTTATTTTGGCACACAGATATTACCCTTTGTATATCTAATGAGATTAAAGGGACAAAAGTTATCAAAACAGAAGATAATAATAAAAAAAGAATACCTTGTGATATTTTACCTGGGAAATATCAATTAAATACAATAAGTAGCGGAGTGGAAATGACATGTCTTTCTTCAGGTATAAGATATGCCGTCCCTTTAAAAACTCTTATTGAAGAAGGTAAAACATATAAAGAAAGGAGTTGAACTATAACAACCCATATAGTGCATATTTTAAACCACGGAAGTTTTATCGGCGTTGACAGGGGTTGCCTTACCTGTACTTTGCCTGATAAAACGCAAAAACGCTTGCCTTTGTGTGATGTCTTGGCGGTTATAGTAGCCGCGCGCGGGGTTTGTTTTTCCGGGGAAAGTTTTTCCCGCCTGCTTGAAAATAATGCCGTTATTTTGCATTGTGATTGTACCTATAAACCAATAGGTCATACAGTTGCCTTGCACCGTATAGTGCATAGTGATATTTTTGAACGGCAAATAAATATGCCGCCTTCTTTGCAGGCTAAATTATGGTTTGCTCTTTTAAAAGCAAAAAGCGAAAATCAAGCCTTTCTTTTGGACAGTTTATCAAAGGAGCATAAAATTTGGCAATATATACAGAATAACTGTTTGGAAGAAGGTAATATTGCCCGCCATTATTGGAAGGTATTTTTTAAGTCTTTCGGTAAAAATGCTCCTAAAAAACGCGAACACCAAGACGCAGAAAGCCCTATAAACGGTATGCTTAATTATGCTTATGCCGTTATGTCGGCTTTACTGCACAGAAGCATTTTGATACACGGCTTAAACCCTGTTTTGGGTATTCATCATAAGTATCGGTTTAGGAGTAATCCATTAGTTTATGATTTGATAGAGCCTTTACGCCCTTTTTGTGATTTTATTTTATTGCGGTATCATAAAAAATATTCCCGTCTGGAAATTGATACTTTCGTAAAACATTGCGCAAAAGATATGATAAACGCAAATATGAATATTGGCAAAGCAAGGAATGTTTCTCTGCCTTGTGCTTTGGATAATTATGTGTCTTCCGTATGTGATGTTTATAAGAGCGAAAGTTTAAAAAATATAAAAATACCGTCTTTAAAAGGAATTTCTTTTGAAGAATAAACCTACACCAAGAAGTAAATATTATATGGGTTGGCTGCTTGTTTTATTTGATTTACCTACCGATACCAAAGCGGAACGCAGGGAGGCCTCTCGCTTTCGTAATGCTTTGTTGGATAGCGGTTTTTTAATGCTGCAATATTCCGTCTATGCTAAAAATGCCGTCAGCGCAGAAAAGAAGAACTCCGTAATACACAATTTAAAAATAATTAGTCCGACAACTGGCAATGTCCAATGCCTTTTTATAACTGATGCACAATGGGGAAATATCGTTACAATAAGTGCTGCGGAAGTTAAAAAGAAACGCCAAATAGATAAAACTACAACTATCGGTGAGCAGTTGCAGTTTTGGTAAACGAAAATTTGTTGTTCATACTAAAAACAATTGGTTGGCTGGTTAATCTTGCGTATAAAATAGAGGCAAAATTTCCATCCGTTTGTTAAGACATAACCGAAAAAGCATTAAAATCTGTGTTTTAGGCAACTTGTGCCTGTTTGGTTTATAATATTTGATTGGAAGGTTAATCTTACGTATCATGCGATAGAGGTACGGTTTCCTTCCGTTTGTTAAGACATAACTAAAAAAGCGTTAAAATCTGTATTATAGACAATTATTGTCTATACAATGCTATTAAAACAAATCTGCTTTTTCAGTCCTGTCAAAACGCAAATAATAGCGCAGATGATGTTTTAGTCATTAAAACAAATCTGCTTTTTCAGTCCTGTCAAAACTGGTACTTCTGCGCCCTATTCAATTTTTAAATTAAAACAAATCTGCTTTTTCAGTCCTGTCAAAACTTATTTACTTCGAAAACGTGTCCGAAAAGTATTAAAACAAATCTGCTTTTTCAGTCCTGTCAAAACGCAAGTGGACTACACCTACCGACATTAAAGATTAAAACAAATCTGCTTTTTCAGTCCTGTCGGCAGAACTTTTCAACTGCTTTTATTTTGACAGTATGAAAGATAAATTTTCAAAGAACAAATTATTATAACCTCATATTATTATTTTGTACTATAATATGTCAACTGCATTTTATATCGATGAACAATGCTGGTAAGTTTAATTTTAGGCTTAATGTCCAAATTTTAGGCAACAACGGCTTAAAGAAGTATCAAAAATCTGCGCCTAGCGGGAATCGAACCTGCATCAACGGCTTCGGAGACCGCTATTCTATCCATTGAACTATAGGCGCATAAAATAATTATATGGCTTTTGTAAGAATACAAAAGCGTTAAAAAATTTTAACTGTTTTATAATAAAATAACAAGTTCCGCGCCTTGAGCGCGTCCTACTTTTCTCAATTACAGAAAAGTAGGCAAAAGGCTCGGGCTTCAGTGCCGACTAAAATTTGATTTTTTGTTATTTGCGGGCAACTCACAAAAAATTAGCAAAAACAATAAAGAACGCTAATAATTTTTTGCTCGG
>CADAXZ010000013.1 GCA_902791965.1 Candidatus Proelusimicrobium bovinum
CTATAAAAACAGCAACCAATAATTCCATTAAGGTAAAACCTTTATTATTTCTCATAGAACTTCTCCGTTACATTTCATTTTTACAGTTATAAAATAGACTTGAGGCTGCACCTTATTGCCGGCATCCGAAACAGTTTGGGTAGTTATAAAATACCTAAAATATTTATCCTTATCCAAGCCGGTTTCCCCCTTACATCCGGCAGGTAATTTTTCATCGCAATTACAACCTTCGGTTGAATCACAATCTAAAGGATTAGTGATACCGTCGCATACATTAGCAATACCGTCCGTATCAGTAAGGCCTTTAAGCCTGTTTAATACACCTTCCATAGCATATACCATTTCTTCTTTGAGGCTTGGCTCAATTATAGCACGCCTTGAAGCCATTAAAGCAGAAAAAATACCGCCAACCATAATTGCTACCAAAAGCATAGCAATAATACCCTCTACTATCGTATAACCTTTATGATTTAACATGAGTCAATCCTATAAATAAAAATATATATTCAAAAATATATTATTCAGTTTAACTGGCGCTGCAAGCTGTGTCTTTATTATCCGTAATTTTGCCGTATTCATCAAAACACGCGAAATATTCTGCACAATAATTTCCGCCGTCATTGCCTTGTATATAGGCTATAACATCACCATATGCACCGGAGCAACTGTTGGAACTGCCAATAAAAAATTTATATTTCATACTGCTCCATTTCATAGGTGCTAAATATCTGCAATTTACCAATATGTCAGGGCTGTCTGAGGCTTTAATTTGTGAATAAGTACCGCAAGTGCTGCGTGTTTCCGCAGTTAATTGCCCTGATGCCAATGCCGAACTGGGATAATCTGTTTTAAAATTTTTATAGGCCTCCCCCAACTGCACAAGCGCTGCTTTGGCTCTGCCGTTTCTGGAATCCCTGATATAACCTTTTACAAAAGGAGTACTGGTAGCGGCTAATATGGAAATAACCACCATAACTACCAATAACTCAGGTAAAGTAAAACCTTTTTTATTCAGCTGTTGTGTTGCCATCTACCGCTCTCCCAAATCTGTCAATATAGGCGCAATACCCGCTCTCTAAAGAAAATTTATCTCCGACTTTTTCCCCTGATATTGCTTGCATAGTTGCAATAGAATTGCCGCAACCGGTATTGCCGGAAGCAGGGTCCCCTAAAGTAATCTTATACTTTAACTTATTTACAGGGATTTTACCGCAACTAAATTTACCCTGGCCTTCCGCACAGGCTTCACAAGTTGCACTGCATTCGCCGTTTACATAGCCTAAAGCACCGCTCAAAACTTTACCCGGGTTTTCCATCAAATAACGGGTATATCCTCCCGCGACGACTTCTAACTGGGCCTTTGCAGTTCTGTTTTCCCCGTCGCGCACCGTTTCTGTATACTTTAACACAGAATAAGTAGCAAGTATCAAAATAATTATAATTGATACCAAAACTTCTATTAAAGTAAAACCTTTGTTATTCATAAATAAACCTGTTAATATTAAGTATACAAATATTTTTTATCTTATGTAGCCGATGAGGAGTCCACCATTACAACTTTACCTGGATTGCTGGTTGAAACTCTCCATGTCTTTCCGCTATAGCGGGAATCTGTAACCGCATCTGTTGCTTCCATTATGGCAATAATATTCATATCATTCCCGCACTTACTGTCAAGTTCAGTAGGTTTACAAATATAAAATTTATACCCTCTGAAAGTATAATCACTGCCGCTAAAAGATCCCACATCCTTTAGGTAAGCATAATTGCTTGTAGCAGAATTGTCAGATACAGTATATGAAAATAAATTTACCGGATCTGTTTTATCTGCCGTACCACCGGAACTTTTGCCGAAATAACCGAAAACCTTTTCCGCATCGCGGGCATCTTCATTATACATTTGGGCTGCTGTTGCAACTTCCAACAGTTTACTGCGCGCCTGATTATTTTTAGAAGTTTCTACCCCTTTTTTATAAGAAGGTACTGCTACAAGGGATAAAATAGCAATTAAAACTACTATTACTAAAACTTCTATAAAAGAAAAACCCTTTTTGTTTAGCATACTGCCCCCTACTAATTTGCCCCGATTTGAGACATTTTAAATATAGGCATAAAGATTGATAATACAACTAACGCAATAATAGCACCGATACCTACAATCAAAATAGGGTCAATTAAAGCACTAAAACGCATAATAAACTGATTGATTTGGTCCGTATAAAATTTAGAAAGAGTTTCCATAATATGCGGCAGACGGCCTGATTCTTCACCCATCAACATCATTTCAGTCATAAGGCCGGGAAATACTTTAGTCCTTCTGAAAGATTCCGAAATACTTTTACCGGAAGTTACACCTTTTTTTGCTTCAATAATAGCATCTTGTATAATAATATTGCTTTCAAAGGCTTCTTCAATAACATTTAAAACATTGATAATACTAACACCGCTGTTAAGCAAAGTAGCCATACTGGAAAGAATCCTTTCAAAATAAATATTACTGATAAAACCGCCGAAAATAGGCATAGTTAAATGGAATTTATTCCAAGCCCTTCTGCCCACCGGATTATGAGTAAGTATATAGAAGGCTGCCACAAAAGCCAAAATACCGAGCATCAATATAAATAAGTGGTTTCTTATAACATCAGACACAGTAAGAACCATTTTAGTAATACCGGGCAATTCCATATCAAAATCTTTAAATATAGTTGCAAATGTAGGAACGATACCTACAACGAAGTAAATCAATACACCTATTGACATCATAAACAAAATGCCAGGATATGTAACAGCAGTAATAATTTTGCTTTTTAAAACTTCCGTTGATTTTTCATATTTAGCAATTTGCATTAAGGCTTCCGATAAGTGCCCGCCGACTTCACCGGCCTGAATCATTGAAAGCCAAGTATGGTCAAATACTTTAGGGAATTTTTCCAATGCACCGTGCAAACTGTTTCCGCCGGAAACATCCCTTGCTACGCTCAAAAGTATAGGGCCTAAAGTCTTATCAGATGAATATTGTCCCAGCAATGATATAGCCCTTACCAAAGGAACACCGCCCGATATTAATGTTGAAAGTTGTTCCGCAAAAAATATCTTTACATGGCCCGGAACTTTTGCTGAAGCCGCACTAAATGTACTTGAATTTAAAGAAGAAAAAATACTTTTCCTTACGACGGGCGTAATTTCAATAACGAAAATACCTTTTGACTGCAAAATTTCCAATGCCCGCTCTTTACTCGCTGCATCTATATGACTAGTGTAGTTCCTGCCGTTATTATCTTGGGATACATAATTAAATCTTGCCATATATAAAACCCCTTTTCTATTATTCTTCCGATGTGGTTACGGAAAGTACTTCGTCAACCGAAGTTATACCTTTTACTGCTTTACGCCAACCGCTCGCGCGCAAATTCCAAGCACCAGTAGCGGTAGCCGCTTTTCTTAATTCTATTAAATCTTTCGTCTTATAGATAGTATTACGCATTGCTTCGTTTATCTTAAAGACTTCATAAATAGCCTTTCTGCCTTTATAACCGGTATTTGCACATTTAGGACAACCGGCCGCTTTAAAGAATGTCCAAGTAGATTGTTCCTTAGGGGGAAGGCCTGATTCATGTAAAATCTGGTTAATTACATCTTGTGTCGGCAAATAAGGAACTTTGCAATAAGGACATAATACCCTTATTAAACGCTGTGCCGCCACCAAAGCCAAAGAACTTGCCAAAAGGAAAGGCTCTATACCCATATCGGTAAGACGGGGTATAGCACCTATGGCTTCGTTAGTGTGCAAAGTAGAAAGCACCAAGTGGCCTGTCATAGCAGCCTTTAAGCATGCTTCAGCAGTTTCAGAGTCGCGGACTTCACCGACGAGAATGACATCAGGGTCTTGACGCAGGAAAGAACGCAAACCTGCCGCAAATGTCAAACCGATTTGAGATTTTACCTGAACTTGGCTGATACCGTCCAATTTGTATTCGACAGGGTCTTCCAATGTCATAAAGTTAAGTTCCGGAGTTTTTATTGTACTCAAAACTGCGTTTAATGTAGTAGTTTTACCTGAACCTGTAGGACCCGTCAAAAATATAAGCCCGTGAGGCATTGCCGCTGCCTCAAGGAAGTCCTTTTTCTGTCTGGGTTCAAAACCTAATCCGTCAACCGTAAGAGTACCTGTACCTTTATCCAAAATACGGATAACCAACTTCTCGCCAAATACCGTAGGACACACAGATACACGGAACTCAACTGTCCTGTTATGATATTTTACGGCGAAACTTCCGTCCTGAGGTAAACGCTTTTCGGCAATATCCAATTTAGACAAAATTTTAATACGGGAAATAATTGCCGCGACAGCCTCTTTAGGAGGGGAAGTCCTTTCATATAATGAACCGTCTATACGGAAACGCAAACTGACACGCTCGTCAAACAGTTCCAAATGAATATCGGATACGCGTTCGCTCATAGCCTGACGCAAAATAACATTTACCATTTTTATATAATGTGCGCCAGGCCCTGTGGCCATATCCTTATCCAAGTCCATCTTCCCGTCGACATTAGCCAGAACATCAAAATCTTCCTGGCTGGCATCTCCGGGGGCTACTTCTTCTACTTTTTCGGATATAACCTCTTCTAAGACATTTCTGTTTTCGTAAAGGTTATCCAATGCCAATAATAATTGGCTCTTACTTGCGATGAACGGTTGTATTGACATACCGGTCATCATTTTTAAGTTATCCAGCAAAAACACATTTGAAGGATCGCTCATAGCCACAGCCAAAGAACCTTCTTCCGCAAATAAAGGAAGTATAATATTTTCTCTGGCGAACTTTTCAGTTATTATAGAAGTAAGATTTTGGTCTTTCTCCGGCACCAAAACACCGTTTTCCCTACTTGCATAAGGTACAGAAAGTTGTTTTGATATTGCAATAGTAATATCTTCTTCTTTTACTATTCCCAAAGCCACAAGAGCATCTTGTATAGATACTCCTGTCTGGTTTACATACAGGGTGGCCTTAGATAAACCGGTATCGTCCAATTTTCCTTGTTCTTTTAATATATCTGTAAGTCTTTTAGCCATAAAACGATCCTTCAATTAAAATTTAAAACTTCAAACTACTCGGAAAGTACTGTCGGCGTTAAGAAAATTACTAAGTCGGTAGTACTCTTGGTTTTGTTCTTGTTTGTAAAGAACCAACCAATTACAGGAATCTGACCGAGCAAAGGAACTTTCCTGACGGTTTCTTTTTCCGCTGACTGGAGCAAACCGCCGAGTACAACCGTTTGGCCGCTCTTTACCCTAACCTGTGTGGATACTGCACGGGTTACCGTATCATAAGAATCACCTGTTTCGGAAGGGGTAAGATCAGAATAGGAAGGCGCAACTGTTAAGGTTACATAACCTTCTTTGTTTACCTGCGGGGTTACCGTTAAGGTTAAACCGACTCTTCTTCTTTCATTACCGGAAGTAGAAGATGTGCTTGAACCGCTGGTTTCTTTGGTAATTGTACCGATAGAAGCATCCCTTGAAGATGTAATTACCGCAGGGTTATTGTTCATCGTAATAACCTTAGGTTTACCGATGGTTCTTGCTTCGTTTTTAGAGAGCATAGCCTGGAAAGAAGCAGTAAAACCGCCGAAATCAGCATAAATGTTTCCGCCGCTATTTTTAGGATTTATTGTGCTACCGTAAGTAGCGCCGGCAGGGTCATTACCGTCGCCGTTAGCGCCAAGCCATTTCCAGAAGTTCTTGCTGCCGCCAAGCCAATCCCAAGGTACAGCAGTAACACCGCCTAAACCTGCACTGGCCCAAGTACCGGTTTCATTACTCCAGTTAAAGCCTAAATTAAGACCGCTACCCTTGCCGACTTCAATAACTTGGGCTTCAATCAAAATTTGAGGTGCTTTAATATCAAGTTCTGCTAAAATGCTTTCAACTTGCGGGAATACTTCGGGAACATCAGTAATAATAAGTTTATTCGTTCTTGCATCAACAGCAATTTTACCTTGTTTTGTAAGAACGCTCTTAATGACGGAAAGAATAGCACTGCCGTCGTTCCCGCCGCCATGGTTGCCAGAGCCGCTGCCTAAATTAAAGCCGCCGCCCATACCGCCGCCCATTCCGCTGCCGGTATCAAAGACATTCACATTAGAAGAAGTAGTAGAAAAACTGCTGGAGGTTGTATCAGCAGGCATAATGCTGTTCATATCCTGTGAAATAGAACTTTGCGGTTGCAAAGAAACATAGTTTAAAGTATAAACTTTTGTTACAGCATCAGGTGCTTCTTCTGACCTTTTGGTAATAACATAACTGTCGCTCTTACCAATACGCTGATAGGTTAACCCCTGAACCCTTAAAAGAGTGTCCAAGGCTTCCCTTACAGTTACATTGGCAAGTGAGGCAGATACTTTTTTACCAGCAAATTCTTCACCCATAATAAAGTTAATCTTTGATTGGGCAGAAATACTGTTTAAAAAAGTACCTATGGGCACATTGTTCACCCTGATAGTTACTTTTCTGTCAAGAGGAGTATTATCCTCCGCCTGCTTATAGAGGGCAGATTCCCCACCGGCGGCTTTACGCGAACCAGTATCGTCGCCATAGGATAAATTATCAACTACAGCAACTTTTGCTTCAGGTCTGGAATTTTGCGCAGATGCTTCAACAGGTAATGCTACTTGAGAACCAACAAACGCAGCAGCCAGAAACAGAGCCATTTTTTTATTCATTAACATCCTCCTTATTTAAACCAATAGAACTACATTAATGGTAACTTCTTTACAAATCTTTGACCTTTATATACAAAGGTAACTGCTTCATCAGTAACTTTTACTACTTGAGCACCTAATACAGAACCGCCTTTGCTGACGACTTCCCCGTTGATAATAGCCTCATTGCCTAAAATACCGTCTATTCTTATTTTATCAATGACGGCCCTTGCAGGGTTGCGTTTTAATTCTTCTTCACGGCGGCGCTGTTCTTCCAATGCAGCACGACGTTGTTTTTCAAGATCTTCCAATCTCTTTTTTTCGTCCGCAATGCGTTTTTGTTCCGCAAGCCTTGCCTTTTCAATCGTATCGACTTCTTCCATAGAAAGGAAAGGATCTCTGTTGTTTGTAGGAGAAAACGCAACACGCGGTGCATTAGATTTATCTGTTTTCTTCTTAGGTGCGGCTTTGCCTGCATTACCTACTGCTTTTGCTGCTTTAACAGGAGCAGATTTTGTAACAACAGGTTCTATAACATCGCTCTTTTTCTTTTGGTCAATAACAATTTTACTTTGCGAAAATACAGGAGATATTATTACCGCTAAAAACGATGCTGACAAAAAAACTGCTTTAAATTCTTGCTTCATAAATTACCTCCTATTTAGTAGCATCGGCAGATTTTTTATCTTTAAGGAATAAAGTATGTATTTTAATAGTTACTTTTAATCTTCCTAAAGAACCTTCTGCCCTTTTAATACCCAAACTTGAAATACGCATAAACTCAGGGTTATTTTCAATCATTTCAATCAATTTCCCTAATTGTTCATAAGTAAGTTCCAAGTCAACAATAACCGACGAATGTGTAAAATCCCCTTCTTCATCAAGGATATGCTTGCCGGTTCTTGTCGGTTCAACCCCTATTTTATTATAAAAGATAAGCAACTGGCTTAAAAGCCACTCGTCTTTCTTTTCATAATTGGGCAACTGCGTTAAAAGTTTTTCATAAAGTGCTTTTGACTCCTGATATTCCCTTGCACTGTCTGATTCTGCTTTCTTAGCATCTACTTTAGTTTCTGTAGTTTCAGCTTAACTACAGCAATTATCGGACGCAAAAATGGCATATAATTCTTTTCATACAACATATTTTTGATATTATCAATGCCATCTTTTAAATTATTAAAGAATTTCATTTTTTATCCTCCTTCTCGCATTTTAAGGAGAATTTAGTGCCCAGCACAAAATCCTTCTGTTGCTGTTTAAGCGGTGCGGTAGAAAAATCATAAGATATAGTTGCCATACCCTTACAAAGATCTGCCATCTCAGGGGTAGATTCTACCACCGTTCTAAAACGGTTGCCTAAAGCAAGTTCTTTTTCCCTTCCGGCTAAAACGCTTGCAACACCATCCATACGCAAAATACTCTTCTCTTTAAGTTTGGCAT
Organism: Candidatus Proelusimicrobium bovinum; assembly: GCA_902791965.1. GTDB lineage: Bacteria > Elusimicrobiota > Elusimicrobia > Elusimicrobiales > Elusimicrobiaceae > Proelusimicrobium > Proelusimicrobium bovinum. Next base: position 8,143 of record CADAXZ010000013.1, read on the forward strand.
TACCCGTATTATAAGGATATTTTATCTCAAGCGAAGTAAGCCACATCTCTTTAGGAAGAATATCCGGCAATATAGACAACTTTTGGGTGTAGTTAACCGGAGTAAGATAAGTATCTAAAGTTTTACTCTTTTTACTTAAAGCACTTACCTTATCTTTAATTTGCGAAGCATACAAACCTTTAAAATCCGTTATATCATTTACAGCAGTAAATTTTAACGAATTAAGTTCCTTAAGTTTTAACATAGAAGACAGTTGAACAAAAGCGCCCCACAATATTAAAACTACAGCAACTATTGCTGCTATCTTCCAAGCAGCAATTATACCGCTTATTTCTTCATCAGAAGATCTGTTTTTGCGGTATAAGTCTATATCAGGGACATTATTATTAACAAATTTAAGACAAGCCCCGATAGCAGCCATTTCCGCAAAACCTTCCACTTTAAAACCAAAAATATCTGAAATACGCCATCTTCTGACATGGCGTTTTACTTCACTTTCTAAAATAGGAGCCCAAAAATCTGCCTCGTCAGAAATAACAGCGACATCTTCAAAAGGATTCTTTTCAATCTGTTTAGATATAAAATCCATACAGTTGTTAACTTCCAGCCTGTTTCTGTTGCCGATAGCCTTTTGAACTTCTACTTCCCTCATAAGAACAGGAACATTATTTACTGCAAATAAAAATTGCCCCGTACGGGAAGTAAAATTAGCATAGATACACCCTTTACCGGGTGAAGCCTCTTTATCTGTTTGGTTAAAAAGCCTGTAAATAGAAAGCGGGGATGTTTCAACCGCGACTAAATTAAGGCCTATATTCTTCATACCTGCTTCAAGCATATCAACTATTTTAGAGGAAGTCATAGAAAAGACTACGCCTAAATGTTTTGCTTTGCTCAAACCGGCATAAAAAGGATATACGGAATAATCAAATACGCCCTTTTCAAAAGGATAATGTATATACTTACGCGCTTGCAAAGGAATAGTATTCTTCCAATATTTTCTGGGGGTATCCTGCATAACAAAATGACGGTGTATGCTAAAATTGGATGCAAGCGTAACTATTACATCTTTTGTAACCCACTGTTTACTGTCTATAATCTTTTTAATAGGATCAAGCCAGTGCTTGGGAGTTGAAAAGAAACCTTCATTCAAATCAGCAGGTTTTAAAACACCCGGCGGTATTTCCCCTACCGGAAGTTTAATCAAAGAATCAACTTCCAGTCCGCCTGATTTTTCTTTTACTTGAGCGACATAAACATCAGTTAAAGAGATATATATTCCTAAACATTCTTTATAATTTGATCTCTTTATACCTAAAGTCTTGTCTAAAGTTGCGGAAAATGCCATTTAACCACCTCAATTAATATCCTAAATCAATGTCATTCTCAATGCCGCTGTTATCTTCTTGAGCATTGGGCATATTTATACTGTCATCATATTGGCCTGCATCTGCATTGTTATTTTCTTCCTTTGCAGGAGCATCATAGCCGAAATCAAAAGAATCTTCATTCGGTTGGAAAGCAGGCTGTTCCGTCTGTACATAGTCATCATTATTATTATTAGAATCATTTTCTACTTTTCCTGCACCGGATTTTGCTGTTGCTGAAGGCTTCTTCCAAAGACGGGGAGTGCTGTAATCCAAAGCGGTTGCATCCTCAGAAGGCTGGTTCTTCTTTACTGCCTGTTTTGCAGTTTTCTTAACAACTGCCGCGGCCTTCTTTTCGCCAAGAAGTTCCACTTTGCGCCTTACAACTTTCTCCCTCCCTTCAACATCCATTGCTCTTAATATAATTGTGTAATTCCCCAAAGGAAGTATTTGACCGAAATATTGTTTTTTCCCGTTCCAGAAAATCTGTCTGTATACAGGGCCTTCGCCGGAAATTTGCCTTACGACATAATATTTACCGTCTTTTGCATGCTGTATTATCTGTAAAGCCCAATCTGCTACCTTGTCAGAAGATTGCATGACAGAAAAATCAACTACCATACCTTCATCTTTTTCAGGGGTAATGGCTCTGAAAGGATATAGGCCTAAACTTAACACAGGCGGTAAATCCTTATCAGGTGATTTAAGAGTTAAATTCGGTTCGGCAGTATAATCAAAAACTATGGATATGCCTTCCAAATTGCTGAATTTAGCAGGCGGTTCTTCTGTGGTAAGCCCCATATTAAAACTGAGTTTAGCAGAAGAAATACCCATATTGATTAAATAAGAATTTAATGCTATTGTCTGCCTTACGCCGCCGATTGAAACCTCATCGCTATAAGAACCAGGCGGCAATAAAATAAAGGAAGGCGTACCGTTAAGTATCATAAGAGAATAAACATAATCTAAAATTTCTTTTGCTTCCGGTTTGAAATTTATTCCGTCATTAGCAAAAAGAACTCTTGATTCTATATCTATAGCATCTACCCCGCCGCCGCGCATATAAACATTAACACCGTCAAAAGAACTTAGTTTCTTAATTATATCATCATTCATAGAGGCTATCTGTTTATCTATTGCCTCTGCCCTTAATTCTCTCAACTCATCATCATCATCGCTTGGCATATTGCTTTTAGGGTAAATCTTTTCAGGATAATCAGAATTTACATCCTTTTCACTGTCAATGATAGTCCCGTCAGGTCTATAAATTACAGGCTCATTTACTTCTTCTGCAGGTTCTGTTTCTTCAGCCGCTTCCTCTGCCGCCGTTGCTGCTGCCACGGGAGTTTTTTCCGTCTTAACGGGTTTGTTTTCGACATTATCGGCATTATCTTTATTGTAATATCCGGCAGGATCAAAAAGAACTTTGCCGCTATGGCCGCTGTCCTCAGCCCGTTTCTCTTCTAAGGCGGAGTCATAAGGAACTTGCTTAGGGGCTTCTACACCGCCCCTTTTAAAGTGAATCATATTGACATATTCGTTAGCTTCGGATATTTGTTCTGCATTACCCGAAACGAACACATCAACAAAATTATCCATAGCATCGTCGTATTTGCCTTGTTCATACAGTTCCTTACCTTTCTCAAGTTTTTGTGCCGGCGTTAAAGTTGCACCGTAGGCTGCCGTAAAAACAAAACATAACGAAAGAGCCATAAATACAGACTTTTTGAAACTATTTTTAATATTTGACATATGGTACCCCTTTAAAGGTATATAAATAACTACACATAATGATTATATCAATTTAAGGGTGTTTGTAAAGCATTTTTTTCAAAATTATCTATGCTTTTTAGTCTTAAAAGTGCCTGTTCGTCATTCTTATCATACGATATTACCGACGATAAAATCTCTTTTGCCTTATCGTACATGCCGGCTTTTTGATAGGCGGAAGATAAAGCAAAACAAAGAGGCTTAAAATACTTGTTCTCCTTATAGTAAGGTTCTAAAACAGAAATACTTGCTTTATAATCCCCTTTATTAAAATACAGTTCTGCCAGCAATAAACCTGCCGCGGCATTATTTCCGTATTTCGCATACAAATCTTTTATTTTATTTTCCAAAGAAATATCCGCATTCCCTTTTTTAAGTTCTGCCCTTGCCTGCCTTAAAGCGGACACCTCTCCCAAAAAAGTACTATCCCCCAAACCTTTTCCGGCGCATACAACAGCAATATTATAAAAATCAGGATTTAATGAGTCAAATTTCAAATCTTTATAAGTTCTATCACAGGCACTTTTATAATCGCCTTGTGCATATACCCCCGTAATATATGCAAATTCTATATCCTGATTATAAGGAAAGACGTTTAAAAGTTTTTTTGCGAGTTCGGTGTTTTGGGGTGTTTGTAAGGCAGGTATCGCAGCCATATAACCGGCCCAAGCGCGTGCCGCTGACATATTAGCCGGATACAAACCCAAAGCATTGGCAAGGCTCTCTGCAGCCGCCTTATTATCCCCCGATGCACTTTTAAGGCCGGAATATCTTAAATAAAACTCATAATATCCGGGGAATTTCCTTATCCCCCTTTCAGCAATCTCTTGTGCTTCTTTAATTTTATTTTCCTGTATCAAAGCATTTAGCGCCGCAAAAGAAGCATCAGCACGGACAGCGGAATTTTTATCGGCTTTCATCAGTAAATTTACAGCCTGTACCCTATCACCGCGGACCAGCGCTTTATAACCTTTCAGAGCTTGGCTTTCAGCATAAAAATAATCTGTCTGCCAATATGCAAATACAAACGCTAAAATTAAAGAGCCTGATAAAATTAACAAAACCTGAAAAATCTTTAATTTCTTTTCAACCTGTTGGCAACAAGTATTATTAAGCAAACTGAAAACAAACCAAAAAGCAAAAGCCGTAACAACAGCATGGAATGTAATATTAAGCATATTATCGGCAATAAACGCAACTAACCCGCCCGTAAGACACAAATAAGTAAGGGCATTTATATCCTTTTGTTCTTGCCTTATATTTTTTAGCAGAATCATAATCCCGCCAAAAATAAGTAATATAAAAGCCATAAGCCCTATTAGCCCGTTTTCCGCAAGAACCTGAATAAATTGGTTATGGGCCTCATTGGCTTGTGTTTTAAGTTCTCCCAAAGCAGGGTTTTTAAACATAAGTCCACCTTGGCAAAGGCCGTAATTCATTTGAAAAGATGTCATTCCCTTGCCAATAAGAGGGGACTCTTTAAACATCTTAAACCCGCAAGCCCACATCATAAGCCTTTGGTGATAGGCAAAATTTATTTTATCTGCAGGGGCATTAAGACCTAAAGCCGATTTACCGGTAAGAACGCTGAGTTCCTGTATTCTTTCTGCAGCGGCGGAAGAATAATTGGCACTCTTTTCTTCTTTTTGGTAAGACGGCCATAAGAAGAAAACCATACAGCAAAATATTATTATAAAAATTGTCTTACCTTTACTTTTTAAAAGCAATGCTCTAAAGTTTTTAAAACAAAGCAAGAAAGCCCCTGCAACCGCTACAGCGAGCCAAGAAGAACGGGTCATACTTATTGCCAAATAAGCACAAAACAGACCTAAAACCGTAAAGAAAGTAAATTGTTCCCCGCCGGTTTTGGCTTTCATAAAACGCAAAAAAACCAAAGGCAAAAATAATACTAAATAGGAAGATAAAAAATTAGGATTGCCGAAAGTTGATATAGCCCTTGAGCCGAATTCCGCATTTATATTTATTTTCCATACCGGTTCAATTCCGGCATTTTGCAAAATACCGTAAAAACAACAAACAGCGCAAACGGCAATAAATATATCGCTTATTGAAAAGAGCGTTATTTTATTCAATCTTTTAAAGCAAATATATACACCCCAGCATAACATTAAAACAACATATCCGCAGAGAAAAACCCCGCCGAAAAGTTTAAACGGCAGCCAGCATAAACACCATAAAAAAACCATTAAATAAAACTGCGGACGGAATTTTTCTGCCTCGCTTTCGGCAGCATACTTTGCCAAAAACCACGCGCCTAAAAAAGAAAAGACAAACACATCTGACTTTTGGGAAAATTCCCCTATCAGCGCAAAAAATTTACCGTCAAAAAGCAAATTATAAAACAGCGACATTAAACTTACTGCCGCAAAAAACAAAACGAACAAATCAATTTTTGAGATTTTTAAATTTAATGTTTTTTTTAAAAATACTTCTGCTGCAAACAATATAAGCGCACCGCATAATAATAAAGCCAAAAACAAATCCTGCACTATAAAAGGATTTTTTGTAAAATCCGTAAGAAAAATAAGCGGAACAATAAAAATACAGCCAGATAAAACTATCCTTTGGGCAACAGGAATAAAATTTATAAATTTTTCTTTCATAATCCACCCAATAATTTGATATTTTTTAAATTTAACAATGCTTTTGTATCGTTTCTGTGTTTGGCAATATAAAGAGGGTTTGAAACTTCTTCAGGGCCGTCAATATAAAGTTGCACCCAATTAGCGGCACGGCGGTAATCTTTATGTGCTAAAGCGATATTTGCAAGTTGGTAATAAGTATTATCAAAAACAGGGTCTAATAATAATGATTTTTTTAAAGCCTGTTGCGCAAGTTTATAATTTTCTTCAGCAGTTTTAAAATCCTGTTTGGCTGCGGCTTCTTTTGCCATATCGTGATATAAAGAACCTAAATTGTAATGTATTAACGGGGCATTTGGAATAAAAGAAAGAGATTTTTTATATCGCCACAAGGCTCTTTCATAATCATTATAAACGGAATCGGCATTGTCGCCTTCTTGTGGATGGTTAGTTTTTATTTTTTCCCCTCTGTTTTGGAAAGTTATTGCGCTAAATTGGTACAAGCCGACAGAAAGCGGTGCAGTTTTTATTGCTTTTTGATAATAAACAGGGGCGGCGGGATTACCTCTTTCCGATAAGCCTATTGCAGCAGCCGTATAAAACCCCGCACGGAAAGGCAAAAACGCAAGATACATCAAACCTGAAGCAATACAAAAAATTATCAAAGTAATTAGACGGCGGCTAAAAAAAGCCTCTTTGATAAATGTTATTACCGTATATGATACAATCAATAAAAAAGAAAACCAGAACAAAATAAAAAAATGTATTTTACCTTTTAAGGCAGGAATACACATCTCTTTAAAATCCCTAAAAAAAACGAATACCAATACAACTAATAAAAATATAAAAACCGTAAAACAAATTTTAAAGTAAGGATAAAATTTTTTAGTACCGCAAATTTTATCTGGTGTTTTTAGGCAAACGGATTTTATATTTGTTATGTTCTCTTGGTCCAAAGGGCCAAAATTAAGAGCAAATAAAATACCGTTCGACAAAGCCAAAAAATAAGCGGTAGAAACAAAATATATGCTAATATCCACTAAGTTATGTATATAAATTACCGCACAAGCACAAAAACAAACCAGTAAAAGCAGTTTATCTTTTCTGTTTTCCTTTGAGCCGGCTTCAAAATATTTCAGTTTTTTTAAAAAACCGGCGGCCTGCCAGAATAAAACAAGCAACCAAATCCCAAGCCCTAAAAGGCCGTGTTCGCAAGTCTGCTCAAGCGGATAATTTTCCGCGTGTTGTGTTTCGGCATTATGCAGGCCTTCCATATAAAAAATTTCGGGCCGTTTATAGGCTGTGTAAATATATTTAAAAGAACCGAGCCCCATTCCAAACGCAGGGGTAGCCTGCACCATTTCAAAAGATGAACGCCAAGTAGAAAGGCGGAAATCTACGGATTGTTTCCTTTTTGCGGTAAATATTCCAGCGGCCAAAACGGCACATACCAATATACCTGCTATTATAAGATTATATTTAAAGTGTTTTTGTTTATAATTTTCCGAAAAGAAATTAAAGTAAATTATACCGAATATGAAAACACCCGCCCCCAAAGCCAGCCAAGCCCCTTTGCTTAAAGTAAATATTATATTAAGCAAAATTAAAAACATAAGTATAAGTGTGCTTTTTGAGCGGGAATTTAAAAAACTGCCTAATGCTATAAAAAATGTAAATACACAAAAATCAGCCAAAAAATTAGGATTCGCTATGGTAGAAAATATCCTTTCGTGAAAAAAACCTGTCCAAGAAAGTATATCTATCCCGCTGATAATATATCTGTCGGCAATTTGCAATAAACCGTAAGAACATACAATCCAAGCCGCCGCCAAAATATAAGAAAACAATTTTGGTGTTTTTTTATAATCAAAATAAAAAGCCGCAATCACAAACAAACAAGAACAAGCCGAGAATTGAAACAAAGCCCCCAAACGCGCCGTTATATAAGGATGTGCAAAAAAATTGCCTGCTGCAAAAATAAAATAAAGTATAAACGGCAAAAATAAAGTTAAGTTTCTGATTGTAAATATATTGCGGCCAAGGCAGATAAGATTATTAAGCCATAAAGCAAACGCACCTATAACAGCAATAAAAAAAAGGGTAATTTTAACTTCCGCACTATCTTGGGTAAAAATAAAAAGGCTTACAGCAATAAAAATACCATAAAGGCCTATCCAACGGATTAACATACCCGATGAAATATTATCTTGCCCCTTATCTATTTGTAAAACCTTGCTTTTTTTGGCCATAACAACTAAAAAGACAAAAAAATAAGCCGAGAATGGGATTCGAACCCACGACCTGCCGCTTACGAAGCGGCTGCTCTACCAGCTGAGCTATCTCGGCGATGAATCTATTTTATCAATTTTGAAGTATTATTTCCAGCCGAATATTATGTAAGCCGCCTCGTAAAAGCATAAAAAACACATACAATGTTTACAAAACAAACAAAATGCTTAACAGTTTTTGCAGGCAAATTTTTCAGCAAATTTATAATACCGTAGTAAAATACAGATAAAAATTATTTTACTTCCACTATTTCAACATCAAAATGTAATTCTTTGCCAGCCAAAGGATGATTAAAATCAAGTTCAACTTCCTGTTCGGTTATCGCACTGACAACAGCCCTAAAACTATGCTGTCCGTTACTTGCGCCGACCACATCCCCCACTTTAAGTTTGTGTACTTCGTTTACGGCAGTTTTGGGGATTCTTCTTTTGGCTTCGGGGTTAACTTCGCCGTATGCCTCTTTGGCAGGAATATCAACAGATATTTTGTCCCCTGCTTTATGGCCTGCTAATGCCTTTTCCAAACCGGTTATAATTTGCCCCGCACCTTGCGTATATTCTAAAGGGCCGCGCTGCATAGAAGAATCTTCCACTTTACCTTCAACAGTAAGTTTATAATGTATGGCAACTTTTGAACCTTCTTTTATCATAATATCTCCTTAACGGGCACAGCCCTTTATATAATATAAATTTATTCTACTAAAAATAATACCGGTAAAATAGTAAAAAATAAGGTCTAACAGCAAAAAATATATACGGTTTCAAGTGTTTTAAATAAATCCGAGGAGTTATTTGCTGCTTATTGCAGGGAACATTTTCCCGTATTTAAAGCAAATACAGGCTATATTCTGGATGTGTTTTTGTTTATAATTTTTCTCTTTAAATGACACGGAATCATTTCTATTACGCTATTAGGTATACTTTGGGACATTAAGACAAAAATCCCATAATTTATCAACGGAAGTATTTTAAAGAAAGTATCTATTTTATTGTAAGGAATTTTGTACTGCAATAATTTGTACCGGTATCAGAAGTTATATAATCTTTTTGCACACAAGTTACTTTCCTGTACTGTTTTACTTTTCTTATGCCGCTTGCTGCTTCAGCAGAAGGCCTTTGCGTATAATCCGAATTGGCCGGACAACTGTAAGTAGTATAAACTATCCTTGTATAAGAATCGATACATTCAAGGCCTGAGCCTTTTTCCCAGCCGCTTTCACCGCAAGTAGATGAGCCTATAATCCTGCCTACATTTTGGAATCCGCCGTCGGGGGTGTATCCGTCATAATACAAACATCTCCTTTCCATATTGGAACATCCGCCGGTGCTGTCATATAAAGCACAAAGTTCCCTGCAACTTGTAGGAGCATTATACCCGCAAGGTTTAAAACTCGCCATATCTGAAAATCCTACATTGCCTATAATAACTTCTTCTTTTGTTCCGGAAATAGTTTCTCCGAAATCTACAACTCCGTCAGGTTTATGACAGCGGTAAGCACCTGCTTCTTCCGATGTTTCCTGATAAGAACATTTCCTGTAAACTACTTCCTGCGAAGATATATTAGGAACTATATCTATATTATCGCCATCTACTTTTGGCACAGCATAATCTACATCCCGCGTTTGTACGCAGGAATAAGTTTCATCGCTTTCGTGTCCGTCGCAAGGATTGATATTATCATCACATATTTTTAAATCATCGCCTAAAAAATCAATGGGAGGACAAGTACTTGCACCCCATTGGCAGGATTTCCAAGGCCCATAAATATTTCTGTTATTACCTGTGGAACTGCAGTTTTTAGTATTTGGTGTTTCCGCATATAAACCTGCCCCTATCGGGGTTTCGTCGGCATCATCATTCCCTGCCAAATTAGGATTTCTCATAGAAGGAAAAGTAAAAGATACAGTATTGTTAGTTATAGTTAAAGTACGGGTATAAAGATTATTAGAATTAAAATTATTGGCAGCAGATATCTTTATTTCGTTTGCCGAAAAATATTTTGCATTTAAGTTATTTATAATAACACAAAAAGGAGTACCTGTACCGGGAGTACAGTTAAAATTCATTACGGCAGATGTACCTTCTATCCAAGGATTACCGACTGTATCATTAGTGCTAAGGGTAGTGAGTATCATATTATTATACAAATGCTGATTAGACCTTAATTCCAAATCACCGCCTACAACATTTATATTGCCGCCTAAAATCAATGTTCCCAATATATTTAACGAACCTTCCTGCATAGGCTTATGGACAACAGGATACCCCGTGCCATATACATTTGAATTATTTACACTTTTTGCCCCTATAAATAAATCCTTTACCGTGGCATCGTCAAACACAGTAAAAGTACTGTAAATACCGTACGGGCTTGACAATGCCGTGGCAATCTCATAATTAGCCGCCTTAACTGTTAAGGCGCAAAAAAGACAAAATATTATCAGAAAAATTTTCTTCATAAATAATTTATAATAGAAACATAAAATATTAAAACTAATAAAACTTTCCGTATTTTAAGAAAGTTATCTTATAACCAATCCCTAATGGTTAAATATATACTGCCTATTATTTTATGGTCAAAAATTTTGCTTGAGTACTGCATGCTTCTGTACTCGCACCGGGAAGCGGACAAGTAACTTTTCTGCATTGGTAAACAGTTTGTGCAGAAATCGGCCGTTTTATATAATCGGAATTAGCAGGGCAAGTATAAATAGTATAGACTATCCTTGTAGTGGAATCGGCACATTCAAGGCCGGAGCCCTTTTCCCAGCCGCTTTTAACACAAGCAGTATTGCCCATAGTTTTACCAATCTCTTTCAAATTTACTGTTCCGGCATAATCCTCATAATATACACATTTTCTTGCTGATCCATTGCATCCGCCATATAAATTGCATACAGTACTGCATTTTGTAGGAATACTCGCACCGCACACCTTAAGACCGCCTGAGGCTAATTCATTTGCTATTGTTTCTTCTGCATAACCGTCATCACTAATACCAAAAGAGGTTTCCCCATCCGGCTTAACACATTTAAAACCGCCTTCAGCCGATGAATCTTCTTTATAAGAACATTTTCTGTAAATAACTACTTCCCTTTCAACAGAAGGCCTCATTTCGGCATCAGGCTCTGTATATGTTATTGTACGCTTTTGTTTTTTTACTATAGTACTGGTATGCGGGCTATCACAAGGATCAGTAGTAAGTGCAGCAGTGTTATTTGCGATGCAATCATTTGCACAAGTACTGCTGCTGCAGTTAGTCCACGGGCCGTAAGTATTTACGCCTGCGGAAGTACAGGCTTGCTCTACAAACATTTGTACACCTACCGGTTTAGTTTCGCCTACTTCATTGCCAAATCTCATCTTAGGAAAGGTAAAAGAATTAGCATTTTTATTTATTTTAAGTTTATATGTATAAACTTTTTGCAATGTAAAATCGCTATTAGTGCCTACTTCTATAACATCTGAGGCAATATGCCGTGTATTTAAAGTCCCTATGTCGACACAATATCCATTTGAACAATTAAAATCAAATATACCTGTATTAGGGCCTTGCCATAAAGTACCGTAAGCATCATTAGTACTAATCGTATAAATGGAAATACTGTTATATTCTTGGCTACCTGCAGATATTAAAATCAAATTTCTGCTGACATCTATCTTACCTCGCAAACTTAAAGGTTGGTCCCAAACATCTATTACGCTTTCCTGAACAGGAGCATAAATAATAGCATTATTTGGCAGATAAGCATCAGGATTTTCTGCTCTCTTTACACCGATTTGCAAATTTTTAATTTCTGCATCACCAAATACAGTAAAAGTACTGTAAAAACCATACGGATTTGATAAAGCGGTAGCAATTTCATAATTTGCTGCTTTAGCAGTAAGAGCCAAACAAAAACAAAATAAAAACAGAAGAGTTTTCTTCATAGAGAATACCTCATAGAATATAAAAAAATAAAATCCCTATTAAATATAATACAAGCACAAAAAGTGCGTGTCAAGTTATATATGGTATACAGGGCCTTGTAAAAACGGCTTTAAAGAAGCGATATTACTGACACTTTCACTTGCGAGTAAAAATCCTTTTACGCTGCCTTTGCCATCTTTAATTTCCACCACATGCCACAACAGATTTACTTTAGTTCCATCTGCGACATTCAAATCAAACATAACATCAAATGCACCGCCTTTTGATGTTTTATATTCACTCTTAAAATCACCTTCCGCTTTAAGGCTGTCATAAGCAAATTTACTGAATATGTTTTCATTTTCGGCTTCCACCATATCGTAAATACCGCAAATACCGCGCATTACCGTATTCATATTCTTTACCAGCAAATTCTCATCTACAATTACTGCGGGCACATCTAAAACTGCGGCAAGTTTTCTTAAAGCACCTAATGTATTATCCACTGCTTTTTGGTTTTGACGGATTTCAAGGGCCATACTCATAAGCCCGCCTACAAACCCTATAAAACTTTTATCTTCTTCTGTTACCGGCATAGTCCCTGCTTTAATGCTTAAAAATGATATTGCTCCTTCCACTTTTCCGGCTATATAAAGCGGAGCGGAAATAATGGAAGCAATATTCCTTTTTACATGCAGACATCTTGAGCAGGAAAGTTCTGCTGTATTTCTGCATCCGAAAATATGCCCCGAACGCACATTTTCAAAACATTCTTCCACAGGAGTTTCCATTCCCTTTTTTATGCCGTAATTATTATCGGTAGCCCAGTTAATAAGGATTCTATCGCGGTTGCGCCCGCTAAAGTGTGATATTATTCCTACTTCAGCACCAAAAATCTGCTTACCGTATTCCAATATATCATTCATATTATCAATAAAATTTGCCTGCCTTCCGGAAGAAAAGTCATATAAACGGCGTATTTTATTTTCAAGACCTCTGCGCCTGTCAACATTTTCAACAAGCATAACTACGCTTTGTTCCCCTTCCAAACGGGATATAGATGCCTCATAAAACTGTGTTTCACCCCCGTTTTGCATAGAGAAATTAGTCTGTACAGGATTATTACTGTTATAAGCCTGCTTAATATTATCAAGCAGCATAGCACCTTCTTCCTTAGTTAAAAATTCCTGTATAGGATGCCCCAAATAATCTGAAGAAAATACTGCAATATCATATCCTGCTTCTGCTGTCTGGTATTCCTGTATTATCCCTTCGGAGTTTAATTTTATATAAAGACCCGGCAAAATATTTTTTACGCCTTTTAATTCCTTGGCTTTATATTGCAGTTCGCTTTCCAACAGACGCTCTTTGCTGGCATCACGCATCATTATAACGGCCTTTTCCATATTGCCGGAATTAAAACTTCCTATTCTTACTACCGTTGCTTTAGGGCCGTCTTTCATATTAAGCATTGCTTCAAAAGAAACGGATTTATCCTTTTTTAACTGCTGGGTTTTGGCGGATAAATAATTTTCTACCTGCTTTTCTTCTTTTTTATCAGCATCCAAAAGCAATTCTTTTAAGCCTATTTTTAACAGTTCAGCCGTCTTATAACCGGTAAAATCAGAGGCTTGCTCATTGGCCTTTGTAAAAGAAGAAAACTGATTATTTTTTATTTCACATTCCAACAAAGCCCCGTCAAATATCCCCGCAAGTGTCTGGGCATACTGGCTTCTTTCGTCAAGGACATCCATAAGTTGCTTTTTAGCACTTGTATTCCTAAAGGAAATTAAAAAGTTGTTATCTTTGGCAAGTACGGCATTGGCTTCCACATCCAAGCCGGAGCCTTCCTGCAAGGCTTTATAATCGCGGCTTTTTATTGAGCCGTGATTATAAAGTTCTTCTATATCCAAATCTATCGCCGCTTTGTCTTGTTCCCTAAACAGCGAAGTTAAAGGTTTAGAATACAACTCGCTGAAATTTATGCCAAAAAGTTGCTCTGCCCTTGCATTGGATTTTAATATCAAACCGTCTTTAGAGCAAAGCAGCATAGCATCCTGATATGTCAAAATATCATCAGATTCTATTCTTGAAGCCTCAGGCCCTGCTTCCTGCGTATTTGTTATGAGAGAAAGTTGTATAAGATAATCGCATACTCTTTTGCCTTCCCCCAAATCTTTGGTATTTACAGGCGTCATAGAAACTTTCAAAGGCAAAGAGCCTGCTTTGTTAATGCCTTTTATGCTTTTTTTAAGATAATCAAAGTCTATATTAGCGTCAAATAAGCAAGGCTCCATAGCAGACATTGCCCTTCTTACCTTTAGCGGCAAACCGGGTTTTATAAAAATATTTCTGTAAAGCGGTTTATCATCCTCGGTAAAACCTAAAAGTTCCCTGGCCGAGCGGTTCATATCGTAAACATATCCGTTATGCTGCAAATAAACAAGCGGTGCGGGGGCAAGTTCAAACACATTACTTAAGCGTTCGTCTTTAACTTTAGTTTGTGTATTAGCCGCCTGCTGTTTGCTTAAAGGCCTTAAGAAAATTATTACTATCTTTTTACCTAAATATTTTGAAACAGAACCCGAGGCTTCAAACGGCAAAACTTCTTTATTTTTATTTTCAAGTTTAAGTAAAGCAACTTCATCTGTCTGAGAACCTGCCGCCGTTATATCATAAAATTCCTTGGCTGCTTTTATACTGTCTTTACAGGCCAAACTCTCAAAGACTTTTCCTTCAAGTTCCTGTTCATTATATCCTAAGATATTAAGCAAAGTTTTATTGGCAAAAGAAATTTTACCTTGCTCTACAAGCAAAATACCTTCACGGCTGTTTTCCACAAGCATAGAATATTTACTGCGCGATTCATATACTTCCCTTTCCATTTTGCTTTTAGCAGTAATATCTTCGCAAATGCCCAAAAGGCAGTTAGGTGTGCCGTCTTGAAAGAAAAGAGGAGTCTTTACCGTATGCATTATTTTTACAGTACCGTCCGGTGCAGAGAAAATTTCCTGAGGGATATCAAGTTCCCGTTTAGAATCAAAAACTTTCTGGTCTTGCATACGGATAAATTCTTCCTGTTCAGGATTAATGTTTTCATTATAAGTAGTTTTACCTATAACTTCCTGCGACTTTTTACCGAAAATTTCCTCGCATTTTTTATTCCAGAGTATATATTCCCCGCTGTATTTTTTTGCATATAAAGCAACCGGCAGATTGTTTACTATTTCCTGAAGGAAATTTTTATAATGCAGAACCTCTAATTCTCTTTCGTGTTCTGCGGTAATATCTTCCCCTATGGTTACTACCATAGAAGGTTTACCGTTATTATCCAAAATAGGAGATTTTACGGCGCGGATTATCCGTTTTTTACCGTCTGAACCGGTATATTCTTCTTCCGGCAGATACAAACTTTTGCCGCTTTTTAAAACTTTTAAGTCGCGCTTTTTATAAAATTCTTTTTGTTCAGGCGTTTCAGTATCGGCATCTTCCGATTTAAGGCCGTGTACTTCCATTGTTTTTTTGTTCCTGAAGATAATATCCCCGTTTATATCTCGGGCGTAGATAGCAACAGGCGCTTCGTTAAAAATAGCCTGCAAAACATTAGCCGTTTTGCCGCCCTCCTGCTCCTGAAGATATTTTTCCGTTATATCCTGTGCTATGGTTAATACACAAGGTTCTGAAGTTTCGCTTTGCGGTATTGGAACTTTAGTTAAATCTAAAATAATTTCATTGCCGTTTTTGGTCGTATAATGTTCGGCAGGGTAATGGGCTACTTTTCCTTCTTTTATAATGTCCTTTTCCCTCTTGATATATTTATTGGTTTGTTCCAAACTTTCGTGCGAGGAACCGTCTTTAGAATCATTACCTAATGAATCTTCAAAAATTTCCGATGTCTTTTTGTTCCAAAAAGTTAGTTTGCCTTCGGCATCTTTAGTATAAAAGGCTAACGGGGCATAATCTAAAATATTCTGCAGAAGGTTTTTTGTTTCTTTAGAAGATATTTCCTGCTGCTTAAAAGCAGAAACATCTTCAACTATACTTAACACATAAATTGTTTTACCGCTGCCGTTTTTTAAAGGGATTTTGCTGACATTAAAATATTTAGGATTATCGCCGGATGCTTTGCCTGTTTCTTCTTCCGCTTTTACCGGCTTGCCTGTTTTAAACACCTGTTTCTCAAGTGATAAATCCTGTTCAAAAATCTTTGGGGAAATCTGCTCTTTATTTTCCTTAAATCCGCAGTTAGAACCTAAGAATTTCTTTGCCGCTTCGTTGACGGAAGTAATATTCCCCGCGCTATCGCGCACAAAGGCAGGCAAAGGTATAGCGACAAACAATGCTTCTAAATAATTTTTGGAACGCAATAATTCGGAGTCTATATTCTTTATATTATAGTTTTTACCTTCGGCATCTGTTATTGTTAAGCAGGCATATTTATCTTTTTTGCCTTCCCCCATATATGAAACACTCATATTAGCCTTTATATTTTTGGAATTATAAATTAATACCATCGGGAAAGACGAGCCGTCCTCAAAACTGAAAGCATCATCAGAACGCTTGGAAAAGACTTCATAATCTTCTTTATCCATAATTTCCTGAACACTTTGAGGTAATTGTTTTGTACCTATTAAATCCGTAAAAGCATTATTGGCATATAAAATTCTGTTTTGAGGGTTTATTATAATATAAGGCTGATTTAATTTTGAAAATGCCTTTACGGCGTCTTTAATAACCTCATCAGAAATATCTGTATGTGTAGTTTGTTTTTCTCCGCCTATAAAATTTTTTACTGTCTTTAAAAAATTGCTGTCATTCTGTTTTTTTGCCATATAATGCCTCCGCGCTCCAAACTGCGCCTAATGATACAATATTAAAAATTTAAGAATTATACAAGAAATTATATTTCTTACGGCTTAAAAACGGTCTTTTGAGCAATGACACTTAACCGGACGAGAAAAAACTTTTTTAAATAATCTGAAGATTAACTTCCTTTAAACACATATTAAAAAAATGCTTTCCTTAAGGCATATAGGACTTTTTTCTATGCTTTATAGGTCTTTTTTCACTTGAAAAATATTTGCAGAAGAAATAGACTTTCTATAAATGAATACTAAAGATTTATATCTGCAGGAGAATTTTTATGAAACTTATTAAGGCATTTTCCGCTATTATGTTATTTATGTTTTTAGGTATTTCCGTATTTGCAAATATTACCTATAAGCAGAAAAGATTAATGCTGACAGATGAAACAGGCGACGAAATCCTTGTGCAATTATTTATAAATACTTGCAAAACAGGCGTTAAAAAATGCATAAGGCGGGAGAATGTCCCACCTCAGGAAGAACAACTGCGCTCTCCCCGTTTTGCACGAGAAAATCCAATAAACAACAATCTGCCTGATTCTGAAGGCATTTACGGACAGGTAAAACCGTTATATACCAAAGAGGCGGTTTTACATCATTTTATTCAATACATCAAAGTATCTGAAAAAAAAGGGATTAAAATGTCTTTCGGCTCAATACACAAATGGCATTCCTTTGCGACATTCCCGTTTGCTTCCAAAATAATATTGGCTTTAGGTACGGCATCCTCATCCCGTTTTATGTATGTAGGAAAAGAAGAAAAATTGATATTATGGATAAAAACACAGCCAGACAAATCCATAACCATACAAAAACTTTTTGACAAAAGTTATGATTTAAACCAAGGCAATCTCTATTTGACGCTATTGACTATAGAAAATGTACTTTCCGATGCTACTTTTGAAAAGAACAGAGAACATACTGCCGTTAATCAAAAACTTGCGGACTTATATGTAAAAAGCCCTAATAAATTCGGTGATTGGTATCATTTCTTTGGTACGATGCTTGCCGGTTATGTAGGAGAACAAGCCACTACTATCGCAGATTTATACA
>CADAXZ010000014.1 GCA_902791965.1 Candidatus Proelusimicrobium bovinum
TCTTTTCCTTCATACAACTTTGCATTTGACTTGCCTACACTAAAACCGAAACCTCCGGATTTGCCGAGCCTGTTAAAGATGAAGCCCATCGCGATCCAGATGATGACAAGCGGCAGTACATATGTAAGCAGTATGTTGATAAGAAGGCTCGATCCGTTCTCGACTTTGCTCTTTACTTCCACTCCTGCCCTGAGCATGCGATCCGTTACCGTAGTTGAATCTTCTGCAAGTCCTGTGAAATAGGTCTTCCCGTTATGATTTCCGGAATCCTTCTTATCACCCTTGGCTGTTATTATCACGCGGTCACCTTCGATAGAAACCTTTTCTACCTCGCCGTCTTTGACCATCTGAATGAATTTATCATATGTGATCTCTTCACTCTGTGCTGAAGTGCGTCCCACAAAATAACTTATGAGGAGCAATGCAAGGAAGGTAACGATGACAAACACCATAATGCTGGGTGAATGTCCTCCGTTATCATTACTGCTTCCATTATTGTTATTGTCGTTATTTCCGTTCTGATTTCCTTTGCCGCCGTTACCGTCATGCATTCTCAGCGGTTTTTTCAAGTCAGGCTTCATCATAGTCTTTCCTCCGTTATACGCCGTTAAAAACCACAGTTCTTAATACATCTTCATACTGCTCTGCAGTTTTTTCCCAGCTGAAGCGCTTTACATTTTGCTTTCCGAGTCTTATAAGTTCTTTGCTTTTTTCGTCGCGGCAGACACCGGTCAAAAGATATTCGTCAAGAACATCATAAGTAAAACCTAATTTATCCTCGTCGCTTTTGCCGCTTAAACCGTCGGAAGGGATTTTATCTACAAGATGAACCGGCAAATCAAGTTCCCTGCCGATAGCACGCACTTGCGATACCGTTAAGTTTAAAAGCGGAGCAAAATCCCCTACGCTGTCGCCGTAGCGCGTAGAATAACCGACCCACGCTTCAGAACGGTTTGAGGTGTTTATTACCCTGCCGTTTAAAGATTGTGAAACAGCATAGAGAGTTGACATTCTTAAACGAGGCGGCAAATTGATTATGCTTTGTTCTTTAACCTCTATTTTACTTTCTATTTCCTTTATTATTGCCTGATAAGCACCGCCGATATTTATTTCCGCACTTTTAATGCCTAAGTGTTTTACTACCGCGTATGAATCTTCAATATCTTTCTGCACGCCGTTTGGCATAAGCACGCCGAAAACTCTGTCCTTGCCTAAAGCCTCAACACAAAGCGCGGCAACAACAGTACTGTCCTTCCCGCCGGAAATACCTATTACGGCATTGCAGTTTTTTCCGTTTTCTTCAAAGGTTTTCCTTATCCAGTTTACCAACTCATTTTTTACTTTTTTTGCGTCAAATGTCATATTAAAATTTTCCTCCGTGTAAAGTTTGGCGGATTTCCGCAAGAGTAAATTCCTTTACGGTTTTGCCGTCTTTAAAAACTGTTTTTAACAAGTTTTCTTTATTCTTGGGGAAAGTATTTTTATCAAAACCGTCCTGATAAGTAATTTCCCCGTTTTCATTTTCAAATACGCAGCACATACCGCGCTGTGATTTTTTAAAATGCCCGTCATCTGTTTTGGGATTTTTAAAAATCAAAAGAGGCCTGTCCCCCATTTCCCCGTAAGTTGCTTTTACCGCTATGCCGAAAGTATCGCGGGTAAACGGTTTTAAGATGTCCCCCTCCTCAACACATTGCATTGAAAAACTTCCCACCCCCAAAGAAACATTATTGCACGCAAAGCCTTTTTCAACAAGGGTTTTGTAAATTTTTTCAGCACGCTGAGGAGTAATACTGTCGCCGTAAATTGCTTTAATATGCGGGTTTAACACCTTATAGCCTTTAGTGTTAATTGTACCGCCGAATATTTCCCAGAGGCGAAATACAGTTTCCGTTACAACTTGTGCAGGGTCGCCGCTGTCGCCGCGGATGCTGATTGTGCCGTCGTGTTCCAAAATTTCCTTTTTGCAAGCAGGCAGCAAATTATCAACCAAATTCCAATAATCATAACTGTCGCTTACCATAGAAAACGAGTGATGCGGATAAACTTCCGTAAGCAGGCGTTTAATCATTGTAATTTCGTCGCCATCAACAGCAAAATTACTGCACATTACGGAATGTTCCGTACTAATTGCCCCAAAGGCAACAGGATCTTTGCTGCAGTCGCAGTTATAATAATGTTCAAGCCAGGGTATAGCCGGAACTGTGGCAGTATTTAAAAAGGAAAGGCAAAAAGCCGCGCTGCTTGCCGTTGCGCTTTCAAGGCTTTCCTGCCCGCGCATACTGAAATCCCCCATAGCCCTTGCACGCGGGATATTATCCTCAACGCTTAAAGCATAGTATTTATCAACAATCTGCCTGTAATTATAACCGACATTGGCACAAATCATAGCGTGCCAAAGAGAACAACTCATCAAAGTTTCAATGGCATTTACAAGCCACGCAAAAGCGGGGTGTGTATTGCTGATTTCTATCATAGGTACTTTAACGGGAACTCTTATGCCCTCGGCTACGGCTTTAATTTCCAAAGGTAAATACCCCAAATCGTGCAAGGCGGCTATTTTATCATCCTTATAACTGCCTTTGCCAAGCGTAGCAGATAAAATACGATTATAATCTTTAAGGGCCTGCTCTTTGGCAATATTAAAGAAATTTTCATTAAAATATTCTATAAGATACTGCTTTACAAAAGCCTGCAAACCGAACATTATCAGTTTATCTTCATTATTAAGGCGTGTCATACGCGGCGTAAAGTATGAAACTAATTTAGTTATTCCCTTAGGATATTGTTCGCTATGAACTGTTTTGTAAAAATCACATAATAAAAGAGGCGGCATTTTCATAATTTTATTCTCCTATAATTTCAATTAAATTGTGCTGTTTAGTAAAAATACTTTTAGTTGTAAAAATTCTTTCCACTAAACCGCTTTTTATTAAATCACCTTCTAAGATACTGTTTTCGCAATGCGTGATATAAAGCCATATTTTATTTGCACCAAGTTCTTTTAACTTCTTTGCGGAATGATAAAAAGTTCCCCCGTAAGAAGATATATCATCAATAATAAGCACATTAAACGGAGCGGGCGGAATATTTCCTTCAACATTTAAACCTAAGATTTTACCGGTTTTCCAATCCCTGTTTTTTACGCCGTAAATTATATTTACATTGCTTAAATACCCGCTGTATCTTTTGCATGAACCCGCATCAGGGAAAAACACCGTATCTTTAGGTGTTAACAATTTGCTGCACAAACTGTTAAGTACAGGTTTTATATCCTCACACTCAAGCCTTTCAAAAGCCTCAAGGGAAACTGCAGAATGGGGATCTCTCACAATAACTTTATCAAAATTAAGGCCGTTAATAAAATCTGCAAAATATTTTAAAGTAAATATTTCATCATCGGCCTTTACCCTGTCCATACGCGCATTTGGGATATACGGCATTTTTAAGGTTATATGCTTTGTACCGTGCGCCCTTAAATGATGAGTGATAAAATAAACAATGAAGGCTTCTTCATTATTTTCAAACAGCCATTCTATTTGGGCATTATCCCCCTGCGGTGCAAGGTTAAGGCGTAAAGTGCCGTCGGGATAATATCCTGCGTTTACAGGCAAAGAGTTTACTTTTATCATAAATCCCCCTGTTTTATATTTATCTGGCACATCTTCATAGCGTATAAAGCGTTTTGGTGGCTTTGAGGAGTTACCCCCGCACAGGCAAGGCCGTCAACAGATACCTTAACTTCCGGCAAAGCCGCTTTTAAAATTACCGCATTTGAAAGTACGCAAATATCCGTGCAAAGCCCTACAAGTTCTATTTCTTCAATTTGCGGATAGGTATTTTTTATATACTCTGCAAGTTCCAAAGAACCGAAAGAAGGTTTATCAATTATTATACTGCCTGCCGTATCAAGTTCCGCAGAAATATGCCAGCCTTCGCTGCCTTTTATACAATGTTCTACGGGAAGCAGTTTTCCCTCTTGTGTGTTAAGATAGGCGGCATTATGGGTATCCCTTGTAAAGATTACAGGATTATTTTCTTTGTGATATTTTGCTATTTTTGCTTTGACGGCAGGTAAAATTGCCTGTGCTTCTTTACTGCCCAATGCACCGTATATAAAATCTTTCTGCATATCTACTACTATCAAAATTTTCATATTACCTCCTTTCATATATTTTATTTAATCTGTCTTATTTTACTGATATTATCAGCCTGATAATATCAGTTTAGTAATATTTTAAAACTTTGTCAAGTCCTATTTATAAAATTGTAGTTTATATATACAATTTTTTTGAATAATTGCCATATATACAATACACAAAAATATTTCCCATTGTTGCATTGTATATTTAACGGATTTAAGGTAGTATCAGGCAGATTTTTAACTGCTAAAGCAAGATTGTAAGACGGATATTTGTATTAAACAAAACAAATAAAACTATTTTTAATTTTTATTTTCTTTATTATCTTTTTGCAAAACAGCAAGGATTCTTTCTTTTGTTTGCAATAAAGTTTTAGGATTAGGGGCAGTTTCTATTGCTTTGTTTATATTATCCAAGGCTTGCGTATATTTGCCTAATTTTGCATATATTTCGGCATACAAAGCATATTCCCTATACTTTTTTTGATTAGCAAGAGGAATATACTTTAAGGCTTCTTCGTACCTGCCGTTTTCCATAAGAAAAAACAGCATATTTACATTTAAGGCAACATTTTTAGGCATCATTTTAAGCCCTTTTTCCATCCAAGCAAAAACTTCGGGCCAATTATTAAGGTCCCTGTACATTGACGCCATATGCAAATATCCCCATTGGTTGCAAGGATCTTTTTCAAGCGTTTTCAGGAAAAATTCTTTTGCCTTTTCGTAATTTTTAAGACGGTAATAAGAAAATCCTATCCAGCAATAATATCTGCTGCGTTCCTTTAAACTTAAAAGACGCTTGTTTAGTTTAATTGCATCATAGGGATTTCTGCGTAAATATTGGTCAAAAGCCAAAGAGCCTAAAATCCGTTCCTGCACTTCCGCTTTTGTTGTATCTATAAGGCTTAAAAAAGAAACAAATTCTTCCTGCGATAAAGGTTTTTGTTTTTGCTCTTTTCTAAATAAAAAATCCTTATTCTTTTTATATTGTTTTGCGGCTGTATTTTTTAAAATATCCTGCTGCAAGGGGCTTATAAGTTCCTGCGTATTATCGTGGAAATAACTTAAAGCGCGGTAAGACCTTAAAAACGCAAGGGCGTTTTCTTCATCAATATTATAATGGAACAGTTTCCACCCTTTAGTAAGGCGGTAATTAGAATTAAAATCATTTTCCTTATACAAAGGAATACCGGCCGCTATCAAAACTTTTATATCTCTTTGGATAGTGCGCTTGGATACACCGCAAGCCCTTGCTGCCTTATCTTCGTTTAAGACGCCTTCATCGGCAATTCTCATAAGCCTGATAAGGCGGATAAGGCGTTTATCCTTATCTTCTTTAAACTCATCTTTGCCTGTGCCTTTTGCCTGTTTAGTTTTTTTAGTTTGCTCAGAAAGTTTTTTATAATCTTTTTTTACACTCATAAATCCCCCTTTATCCTAAATATCATAATCATCCCTGCAATTTATTAAATTACCTTTTTTATCATATAAATCAAGCCAGAGGAGTGCTTTCTTTTTATCCATTATTTCGGATTTTAAAAATCCTGTTCTGATAATTTCTTTCTTGTTCTTCTCTTTAATTTTAAACATACAGTTTTCATAAACATATTTTGACTTACAAGACCAGCCTCCCTTGTAAACTTCCTTCCAATTTATTTTCGCTTTTTTATAGTCTTTTTTAGGCGGCGGACATTTTTCATCTTTCAAGGAAACATCTTTAACAGAAGCAAATTTTTCAAGGCAGCGTCCGTAATATCCGGAGTCAATTTCCGGATGGCGTTTAATAAACTCCTGCACAGCGGAAAGATACTTCTTTTCATCACCGCAATATTTCGGCTCGTCATCCAAATAAAAACGGTTTTCTATACGGTTATAATGGCGGTGGTCGTAAAATTCAAAACTATAATCTACACCTAAAAATTCCAAATCAAGATGAAAACCTGCGTGGTCATAAAAGATTATTCTGTACCTGAAATTTAAAAAATGCCAGCCGCTATACACAATTTGAAAGCAAACTCTTTTATGTTTACAAAAAAGAAATCTATAATCCTTGCACCAACTTATATTTTGAATAAATGTTTTTAACTTTTTCATTTTACTGTCCTAAAAATCAATAAGAATCTCGCATAATAATTTACCGCTCTCATCATATAAATCACAAAAGATACCCAAATTTACTTTATCGTTATATATACCCGACGGATTTTACCGTCGGGTGTTTTGATTATTTGCGGAAGAAAAGTCTAGCACGATAAGGACATTCACATTCCGCAGACAGAAAATTCAAACTACCGGCAAAATTTACTATAAAGGTATTTTAATTTATACGATTTAATATTATTGTTATTATAGGATACAATTTGTCAGCGACAGCCTATTGTCGCAATATTTTATAAGATAAAAAAGTTCCTTAAAAAGGAACTTTTTAGATAAATTGATAGATATAAATCTTAAAATCAGTTTGGCGGAATTTTGTTTTGCGCAATATTTATTACCGTTAAGAATTAAATATATGCTTATTCCTCCGCACCGGAAGATTTTAAAATATTAAATACAGTTTTATCGGAAAAAGAAAATCTTTCAGATAATATAAGAGCAGTATTACCTCTGTTGTCTTTAAGTTTAAAATCCGCACCTGCCTGCAAAAGAACTTTAACAAAATCAGCATTATTTATTTTACAGGCATACATAAGTGCCGTTTGCCCGTTTATATCTTTGATATTTAAGTCCGCACCTGCTTTACACAATGCTTTAAGCACTTCCAAATTACGGTATTGTATTGCAAGCATTAAAGCAGTTTGCCCCGCTTTATTAGAGGAATCCAACTCCGCACCTGCTTCTATTAAAACTATTGCGGCTTGCGTTTTGCGCGAAGAAATTGCCCTGCGCAAAGCATTATCTTTAAAACAATTTGTTTCATTTATGTTTGAGCCGTCTTTAAGTAATTGTTTTATTCTTTCACAATTGCCGGCATTAGCCGCTTTTATCAGTTCGCCGTCTTTAGGTTTTGTTATCGGATGCTCTTGCTGCGTTTCCTGTTGAACAGGCTTTGATGCTTTAACCTCAATATTTTGCGGCGCAGTTGGTTCTTCGTTTAACTGCCAAAAAGTTAAAGGCATACCGTCTTGCAGTATTACTGTCATAGCCTTAAAGCCGTTTTTTAAAGTAGAATATATAACCTTTGAATCTTGCGGTATTTGCTTTAAAAGTTCGTTTTGTAACTCCCCTACGGCTTGTTTTGAGCGCTCGTTTGTAGGGTTAAGTTCCAATGCTTTTTGGTAATCCGGCAAGGCAGCGCGCAAATCGCCAAGCCTTACTTTTATATCGCCGCGCATACCGTAAACTTCAAAAGAATCAGGGCTTAATTCTATCGCAGAAGAAAATTCTTTTAAGGCTTCGTCATATTTCCTTAAAACGCTAAGGCAAAGCCCCCGTCCTATTATACTTTTTACTCTTTTAGGATTTATTTCCAAATCTTTATCATAAGACTGTTTTGCACCGGCATAATCGGAAATATGATATTGGGATTGGCCTAACATATAAAAAATATTTGTATTTAAAGGCTCTTTAGAATTTTTCAAAGCACATTTAAGAAAACAAGCCGCCTCCTCGTAATTACCTGTTTCAAAAAACATTTCTCCCGCCGCGGCACAAGCCTGCATATCATTACTGTCAGCCTTATACGCCCTAATATATCCCTGTAAGGCCAATTTATAATATCCCAAAAGTTGGTTTACACGCCCCCAAAGCATATGAGGCTGCTTATAATCAGGTTTTAATTTAACGGCCTTATCAAGAAAAGAGGCAAAATCCGTCTTTGGAAGATTTTTTACTTCTGTTTCGCTCCAAATAATAAGTGCTTTAAAATAATAAGGCTCGGCCCTGTCCGGAAGTTCCTTTATTAAATCCTCACAAAGGGGTTTTGCTTTTTCTATATCATTTTTATTTATTAAATCTTCCAATTTTTTTATTTTTTCTTCTGCGGTTTCCATAAAAATACCTTAACGGATAAAGTTCGTCATAGTTATAGGTTCTTGTTGCGGCAATCCGAATTTTCCCTTACCGAGAGCGATACTCTTAATCAAAAAAGACATATTGCGCGCAAGTGTACGCATTGTATGCATACCTTCTAAATCTTTTGAGGCTTCACCTTGCTCTCTGCCGTGTACAACATTCCAATAACGGCTGGCGGCAACGGGCATATTGCTAATGGTAAAATATTTATTTAGTTCGTCAAAGGTTGCGCTTGCCCCGCCGCGGCGGCAAATTACAACACTTGCACCGACTTTCATCGTTTTATCAAAATTGCTGCTGTAAAAAAGACGGTCTAAAAAAGAAATTAAAGTTCCGTTAGCGGAAGCGAAATAAACGGGGCTTGCAATAACAAGGCCGTCAGCTGCTTTGAATTTTTCCGCCGCGTCGTTTACGCCGTCATCAAAAACACATTTACCCGTTTTACGGCAACTATTACAGGCAATACAACCCCTTATATTTTTATTGCCGATTTGTAAAATCTCTGTTTCTATGCCTTCTTTATTAAAAATTTTTTCCATTTCCTTTACGGCAAGTGTTGTGTTCCCGTTAAGACGGGGGCTTCCGTTTATAATAAGAACTTTCATAATAACACCTCTTTTATAAATATAGATATGATTTTTTTAATTTTACCTGTTATGCCGGTATAAATTTTTATATTTATTTTACTGCTGCTTTAAAATACTGTTCAAGTATAGCCGCAGCGCTTTTAACCTTATCGGGGCAGGGACGGCGTTCGTAATAGGCTTTTGTACGCGGCTCGGGCACAGGCGAGCAAGCCCCTTTGCCAAGGCCTAAAAGTTCGCGGCAGATGATAGAACCGTTTTCCTCTTTAAAGCGGCGGCAGACTTCTTGTATTCTTGCATAAAATTCCGCTTTGGCCTCGTGGTCTGCGGGGTCTTTGGGAGCATATTTTAATGCCAAAGCCATACACATACCGCTTACCGCACCGCAAACTTCCCTCTGGCGGCCAAGCCCTCCGCCGAAACAAGCCGCAGCATTAAGCGCAACGGCACTATCCATACCGAAATCTTCACAGAAAGCACAGTAAACCGCCTGAGCACAATTATAACCGTTTAAAAATAAATCTTTTGCCTTTTTGCCTTTATCGTCGTTCATATATCCCCATTTTTTCCAATTATATAAAATCAAATAATATCTATAAAAATAATTTACAGATAATAAAACCCCGCTTTCATAAAAATAAAAACGGGGTAAAAAACATATAAACTGATATTATTTTAAGTTAAAACTCTTTTTGAAAAATTCATCCATTTTATCAAAAGGAATTTTATCCATATTATCGTATAAATCAGTATGGTTTGCAGAAGGTACTATATAGAGTTCTTTATTATCTCCTTTTAATTTTTTGAAAGCATCTTCGCTGAAATATTTGCTGTGTGCATTTTCCCCGTGTATTATAAGAACGGGATGTTCTATCTCCTCGATGTATTGCAGGATCGGCATATTCATCAAAGATATTGCGGAAGTCATATTCCAATGCCCGTTAGAGTTTATGGAACGCTCGTGAAAGCCTCTCTTAGTTTTATAATAATTGAAATAATCTTGCACGAACTGCGGTTCGCTGCCGGTAAGTTTATCAGGCAGACCGGGGGCTTTTGCATAAGAGGCTTGCTCATAATCTTTAGTCCGCTGTTCGCTTAACTGTTCGCGTAAGGCATAGCGCGCCTGTTTATCCATAGTGTCATTATATCCGTTTGCAGTAATGCGCGTCATATCATACATAGTGGAACTTACAGTCCCTTTAATGCGGGTATCGGCAGCAGCCGCATTTAAAGCAAACCCGCCGAAACCGCAAATACCTATAACCCCTATTTTGTTTTCATCCACTATCGGGAAAGTTGATAAGAAATCAACTGCCGCACTAAAATCTTCCGTATTTATATCGGGGGAAGCGACATTCCTCGGCATACCGGAAGATTCACCCGTAAAGGAAGGGTCAAAAGCAAGTGCGATATAACCGCGCTGTGCCATTTGCTGTGCATACAGACCGGAAGCCTGTTCTTTAACCGCGCCGAAAGGCCCGCTTACTGCAATAGCAGGGGCTTTAAAATATTTCCTTTTCTTAGGTAGGTATAAATCACCTGATAAGGCAATGCCGTAACGGTTGGTAAAAGAAACTTTCTGCACATCAACTTTATCGCTTTTGTCAAATACCTTATCCCAAACTTCCGGCTTTGCTTCCTTGGCGGCATTAGCCGCAGCAGCCGTTTTTAGATTCTTTTTATTTTGCGGTTTTTCCTGAGAACAAGCCGCTGCAACAATAAATAAAGAAAATAAACAAACAATCAGTTTAAGTTTCATTTTTATCTCCGTATTAAAGCAGTTTTTCCCCTGTTCCCATTACCGGTATAACAACTGCGTGAGCATCTTCTAAATGGAAAACAGCAAGTTTATTTCCTGTTTTTTCATTATATATTTCTTTTAAATGCGGCATAATTTCCAATGCTTTCTGTTCGTACTTGGGGTCAGTTTCAAAAACGGCTTTGCCGCTATAACGCAGCCAATGTCCGTTTTCTTTCAAAGCGACGATTTCCACATAAGGATCTGCCTGCATTTGTTTATAGACATCTTTAAAATCTCCCACACCGAAAAGGAGTTTCCCCTCTGATTCAAAATGTAATCCAAGCGGACGCAAATGCGGTTTTTGGCCGTCGGTAGTAGCCATAAAAAACACTTTAGTTTCCGTAAGCAGTTTATTTATTTTCTGCACTCCTGTTTCCTCCTGTTTGTTATCTTGTTTATCTTTCTTTTTGACGGTTTGTTCCGTTTTTGTTTTATTATTTTTATGGCCTTTTGCAATTAAAAACGATGAACTGCCGCAAACAAAAATCAACAAAGTAAACACTATTATTATCTTGGTAAGTTTTTTCATTATTACCCCCTCTACTTATCTAAATTTTAACAATTAAATATAATGGCAAGTCAAGTAAATTTGAAAAAATATCTATAAATATTTAAAATTAGACTATGTATATTTGCCTTTATCATTCCCCCATAGGCAGGATATTTTTAGCAAGCAACGGCGATTTCTTAACAGGACTTTGGCTTGAAGGACAAAATTATTTTGCAAGCAATTTACCTGCTTATGAGAAGAATAAATTGCCATACTCTTTACAAAATAATTTGCCCGTATTTAAGCAGGCCTTTAATTGGCTAGATATTTATTTCAGCGGAAACGAACCTGACTTTACCCCCAAGTTAAATCCGCAAGGCAGCCCTTTTAGAAAAACAGTATGGGATATTATGCTAAAAATACCATACGGCAAAACAACAACTTACGGACAAATAGCACAACAAATAGCCAAACAAAAAGGGATAAAAAATATGTCGGCACAGGCAGTAGGCGGCGCTGTAGGGCATAACCCTATATCAATTATTATTCCCTGCCACAGAGTTATAGGCGCAAACGGAAACCTGACCGGATATGCCAGCGGACTTGATAAAAAATGTTATTTGCTTAAATTGGAAAAAGCAATATTATAATATCTTATAAAATATCTTTATACCGCCAAAATATATTCCCGATAACAGATATTAGGATTTAGCGTAATAAACATCCCCCAGCGTAGGTGGGGAATAGTGGTACAAACATAAAAAGAGAGCAATTATGCTCTCTTTTAAATATTGTCTTAAAACAAATGTTAAAATTATCTTTGTACTCTGCCAGAACCGTCGCCTTGTGCAAGTTTTAAAACTTCCTCCGCCGATACTTGGTTAAAATCACCTTCTATACTGTGTTTTAAACAACTTGCAGCCGCAGCAAATTCTATGGTATCCTGCGAGTTAAAACCGTTCAAACAAGCGTAAATAAGCCCGCCGCCAAAACTGTCGCCCCCGCCGACTCTGTCAACAATATGCATAAGATATTCTTTACTAAAGCAATAATCTTTACCGTCGTAAAGCATAGCCGCCCAGCGGTTATCGTTGGCTGAAAGGGATGTCCTTAATGTAATGGCTACTTTCTTAAAACCGAAACGCTCTGCTAACTGTCTGGCTACACTCTTGTATCCTTCACGGTTGAGTTTTCCGCCGGTAATATCCGTATTTTCCGCTTTTATGCCAAATACATCACCGGCATCTTCTTCATTAGCGATACAGACATCTACATATTTACAAAGTTCCCCCATAACTTTACCGGCCTGTTCGCGGCTCCAAAGTTTTTTACGGTAGTTTAAATCACAACTAACTAAAAGGCCTATGTTTTTGGCGGCTTTACAGGCTTCAAGACAGATTTCCGGCAGTTCCCCGCCTAAAGCAGGTGTAATCCCCGTAAAATGAAACCAATCCGCACCTTTAAAAATTTTATCCCAATTATAATCTTCTTTTTTGGATAACGCTACTGCGGAATTGGCTCTGTCATAAATAACTTTGGAAGGCCTTTGGCTTGCACCCTTTTCCAAATAATAAATGCCTACTCTTTGCCCGCCGCGCACAATAAGTGAAGTATCTACCCCGTAACGCCTTAAAGCATTTACACCGGCTTGGCCTATTTCGTGTTTTGGCATTTTACTGACAAAAGCCGCCTCAAGGCCGTAATTGGCAAGGGAAACAGCAACATTTGCTTCCCCTCCTCCGTAAGTCGCCCCATAACTTTCCGCCTGAACAAAACGGTAATAGCCTTCCGGAGCAAGGCGCAACATAAGTTCGCCGAATGTAATAACTTTTTTTGTCATAAATCCCCTTTACTTTTGTATAAGATGCACGGCAAAGCCGCCTATTTCTTCTTTAAGGTAAATAACCCTTAAAGTACCGTCCTCATTATAGCCGGCGCTCTCTTCATTAAAAGCAACGCCCATTTTTTTAAGACGGTAAAGTGCCCTTTGCACACTATTAGTTGCTATTGCTATATGTCCGTTTTTGCCGTAAAAAGGCTTTTTCATCACTTCAATTAAACCGGCATTAAAGTATGCCCCGCCGAAATCTTGCTTTTCAAGGCCGAAAAGTCTTTGGAAAGTGTCCGCCGTTTGGGTGGCTTCTGCCTCGTCTTTGCTGTTTATGCCGACATGTTTTAAACCGAAACCTAACATAAGGTTTACGGCTTCTTTACAAAGGCGTTCTATTTCATCAAATTTACCTGCTTTTATTAAGTCTTTATTTACCATCCAACTGCCGCCGCAGGCAATAACTTTTTTAAAACCTAAATAAGTGTTTAAGTTTTTTGCGTTTATACCGCCCGTAGGTATAAATTTAACTTTACCGTACGGCGCACTCATTGCTTTTATCATAGCAAGCCCGCCAGCCGCTTCCGCAGGGAAAAACTTTACCGTATCAAGCCCCAATTCCAAGGCGGTTTCAATATCACTGGGCGTAGCACAACCCGGAACTACGGGAATATTATTATCAACACAATATCTTACCACCTTGGGATTAAGCCCCGGGCTTACTATAAATTTTGCACCGCATTCTACGGCTTGTTTAACTTGTTCAACCGTTAAAACTGTTCCTGCCCCCACAAGCATTTGCGGAAATCCAGCCATTATTTTTATACTCTCGGCCGCTGCTTTTGTACGGAAAGTTATTTCCGCGCAAGGTATCCCCCCTGCAATTAAGGCTTGGGCAAGCGCTTTTGCATCTTTGCTGTCTTCTAAAGCAATTACGGGGACTATACCTATATCTGATATTTCTTTTAAAATATTATCCATTGACTTAAAACTCCTTTGTTAAGGTTTAATAAGATTTTACAAAATACCAATTAAATCTTGCCAAAAACTTTTTTGCAATTTATTCAAATAAATGATAAAAAATAGGAAAATACTACTTTAATGACGGATAAGTTTTTTTGCAGCACTATACCAAACAGGATTCATAAAATGAAAAATATCAAAGAAACAACTGAAAAAATTTACGGAAAATATCCGGAAACTGTCCTGCAATTCGGCGAAGGTAATTTTTTAAGGGCCTTTGCAGATTGGATGATTGACCTCGCTAACGAAAACGGCTCTTTTAAAGGAAGCATAGTTTTATGCCAACCCATAGCACAAGGCCTTACCGAAAAAATAAATACCCAAAACGGGCTTTACACTTTGGCTATGCGCGGGATTAAAGACGGCAAAGCGACCGAAGAAATCCGTAAAATTACTTCCGTTTCCAGATGTATTAACCCTTATGAAGATTACCAAGCCTTAAAAGACTTAGCCAAAAGCAAAGATTTAAAAGTTATAATTTCCAACACTACCGAAGCAGGCATAGCATATAAACAAGGAGATAAACTTACAGATACTCCGCCGTCATCTTTCCCTGCAAAAATTACGGCTTTTTTATATGAAAGATTTAAGGCCTTTAACGGGGATGAAAAAGCAGGACTTTTATTCCTGCCGGTAGAACTTATTGACCGCAACGGAGATAAACTTAAAGAAATCGTCTTAAAATATGCCGCGGAGTGGAAATTGCCGCAAGATTTTATCCGTTGGGTAAATACAGCCAATAAATTTACCAATACATTAGTTGACCGCATTGTAACAGGCTACCCCAAAGACCAACTTGATTATTTTGCGCAAAAATTAGGCTACCAAGATGATATTATCGTAACCAGCGAAATTTTTAATCTATGGGTAATTGAAGGTAAGAAAGAATGGGCTGATATTCTGCCTATCCACAAAACAAAAGCCAATGTAATGTGGGTTGATGATGTTACGCCGTATAAAATGCGTAAAGTGCGTATTTTAAACGGCGGGCATACTTCCACAGTGCCTGCGGCCTGGCTGGCAGGACATAATATTGTACTTGATTTCATCAATGACCCTGTATTTAAAAAGTATCTGGATATTTTATTGTTTGAGGAAGTTATTCCCACCTTACCGCTGCCTAAAGATGAATTGGAAAATTTTGCCAATGCCGTAAAAGACAGATTTTCCAACCCCTATATCAAACATAAACTTTTGGATATTTCCTTAAACTGTTGTTCCAAATTCAATGCGCGTTGCCTGCCTTCCCTTTTGCAATATCACAAACAGACAGGCAAACTGCCTAAACTGTTAACATTCTCACTTGCCGCTTTTATTAAATTCTATGACGGTAAACAGGAAGAAAACGGTTTTTTTGCCATACGCAAAGACGCTACAAAATACCAAATAAAAGACAGCCCCGAAGTTATAAACTTTATGGCTAAAGCGTGGCAAAACAAAAATACCGTTGCCAAGGCTGTACTTTCCAATAAAGATTTTTGGGGCGGAAAGGATTTAACTTTAATACCGGAACTTGAAAAGCAGGTTCAGGATTATTTAAACGAAATGGCCTGCACAGATATAAAGACGATAATATCAAGGATAACCAAGTAAAATGGTAAACAAATTAATAAAAATATCGCCCAAAGACAGCGTAGCCGTCGCCCTTACCGAAATAAAAAAAGGAGAAATTATTTATTTTGAAAATAAAGAACTCACCAGCCTTGATACTATTCCATTCGGGCATAAAATAGCATTAACAGATATAAAAAAGGGCAGTAATATAATCAAATACGGGCAACCAATAGGACACGCTTTAACAGATATAAAACGCGGCGAACATATACATACACACAACTTAAAAACAAATTTAAGCGGTATTTTACAATATACTTACGGTGAACAGCCGCCGGTCTTATCTATTCCGCAAAAACATAAAAACGCAACTTTTGAAGGCTATCTGCGCCCTGACGGTAAAGCAGGGATAAGAAACGAAATTTGGATAATCCCCACCGTAGGATGCGTTAATACGACGGCCAAAATCTTGGAAAAGCAAGCCAATGAAATATTTAAAGGCAAAACAGACGGAATTTTTGCCTATACACATAATATGGGATGCAGCCAACTTTCAGAGGACCACTTACGCACGCAACAAATTTTAAAAGGGCTTATAAACCACCCTAACGCCGCAGGTGTTTTGGTTTTAAGTTTAGGCTGTGAAAACAATAACCTTGATAATTTTAAGCCCGTATTGGGAGAAGTTGACCCCAAAAGAGTAAAATTTTTAATTACACAAGATGTACAAAACGAATATGAAAGCGCACTCGCTTTAATAGGCGAACTTGTGAATTATGCCCAAACTTTCAAACGGCAAACCTTACCTGCATCTAAACTTACTTTAGGCTTTAAATGCGGCGGTTCGGATGCATTTTCAGGCATAACGGCAAACCCGCTATGCGGCAGGGTAAACGATATTTTAGATGCTCTGGGCGCAACAACAATTTTAACCGAAGTACCGGAAATGTTCGGGGCAGAAACCCTTTTAATGCAGCGCGCTAAAGATAAACAAGTTTTTGAAGATACCGTAAATCTTATAAATAACTTTAAAAATTATTTCACGCGATATAACCAGACTATTTACGAAAACCCTTCCCCCGGCAATAAGAAAGGAGGTATTTCCTCTTTGGAAGAAAAGTCATTAGGCTGTACGCAAAAAGGCGGATATGCGCCCGTTTGCGGAGTGCTTAATTACGGACAAAGCCCTAAAACTGCCGGCTTAAATCTGTTAACCGGCCCGGGTAATGACCAAGTATCCTGCACTAATTTGGTTGCAGCAGGCGCGCAAATAATTTTATTTACAACAGGCCGCGGCAATCCGTTTGGCTCGCCCGTGCCTACGCTAAAAATATCTTCCAATACAAGTTTATATAACCGCAAAAAACATTGGATAGATTTTAATGCGGGACAAATTTTAGACGGCTTATCTTTTGAAGATACCGCAGATAATTTATTTACTTATATCCTTGATATTGCATCCGGTAAACAAAAAACAAAAAATGAGCAGTACGGCTATAAAGAAATTTCTATATTCAGGGACGGTGTTATTCTATAAAACAACGGAGTATTTATGAAAACTAAAATAAGTTTTATCTTTTTTTCAGTTTTATT
>CADAXZ010000015.1 GCA_902791965.1 Candidatus Proelusimicrobium bovinum
AACGGAGAAAGCAGTATGGTCATCGGTTCCAGGATCTCCCTCTTCCTGCATTTCAACGCGCTCAGGTCGTTGAGTGCTATCATGAACGAACTGACAGTGGTGTTGAAGGAGAAGTGCTCGATGTCATCCTGCTCCTTGCCTATCAGCTTGTGGAGGACCTTGAGCTCATCAGGTGTAGCCTTTTCATCCGTCACGGCGAGGTCGTCCCCGTCGAAGAACTGCCTCCAGAATTTCTTGAGGAAGCGGTTGACACCATCGATGCCCTTGGTGTCCCAAGGCTTGGACTGCTCGAGCGGACCCAGGAACATCTCGTAAAGCCTGAGGGTGTCAGCTCCGTAAACGTCGCAGATATTGTCCGGGTTGACTACGTTGAACATGGATTTGCTCATCTTCTCCACGGCCCATCCGCAGATATATTCACCGTTCTCGAGGATGAACTCGGCATCGGCGAATTCCGGCCTCCACGCCCTGAAGGCCTCAAGGTCGAGCCTGTCGTTACGGACTATGTTGATGTCCACATGGATCTCGGTCGTGTCGTAGCCGTCCTTAAGGCCGTAAGAGACGAAAACGGCGATATGCGTGCCCTTGCAAGGGAAGTATATCAGTCCGAAGCCGATACGATGTATGCAAACGGTTCATACGTCGTGTTCAAATACCTTCCAGAGGGGAAATATGGCGCACTAAATTATGCACGTTATGACCTTACTCGTGAGAAGGCGGAACGGTTACTGGAATTTGGGTTTTAACACGCCGACTGCATTTACTGTAAGTATTTATTTTTTTATGAAAAGGAGGAAATTTATGGAGGATATTATCAATGGGAAATCATTAAAACAGATTTTAGAGGATCACAAGCATTGGCTAATGAAAGATGTTGATGGCTGGGAAGATATGCGTGCCAGCCTTCGTGGTGCCGATCTTAGCGAAGCCGATCTTCGTGGAGCCACTCTTTGTTATGCCGATCTTCGTGATACAAACCTTGCTGATGCTAATTTGAGTGGTGCTAGTCTTTTTAGCGCTATTCTTAGTGACGCTAATCTTTTCAACGTTGATTTTAGTGATGCAAACCTTAGCGATGCCGATTTTCGTGGTTCTTTTCTTTTTCACGCGGATCTTCACGACGCTAATCTTTTCCACACTGATTTTGATGACG
The DNA here is from genome assembly GCA_902791965.1 of Candidatus Proelusimicrobium bovinum. Lineage (GTDB taxonomy): Bacteria > Elusimicrobiota > Elusimicrobia > Elusimicrobiales > Elusimicrobiaceae > Proelusimicrobium > Proelusimicrobium bovinum. The sequence goes on from CADAXZ010000015.1 coordinate 1,154, forward strand.
CTGACCTTGGTTGTGCTGATCTTCGCGGTACGAACCGTCGTTTTGCTGACTTTAGTGGTTCTGATTTCACAAACACTTACCTTTAAGTAACCGAAAAGCTCTGACAAATATATTTTGTCGGGGCTTTTTTGTGTGAAAATAAGCGTTTTTGCACATTTTTCATGTTCTTTTCCTAACCCGCTATGAGATAGAAAGGAAGGTATTTATGGTAAGAGTAAGAATCAGCGATTTATTGAATGAAACGGGGATTGATCTAAGAGATTATTCTAAGATGAAAGGACGGCTTATTTTGCAGCTTCTTTCGATAAATGAAATCGGACAAATTTTGGATCAGATTCCTCATCGTAAGGTAGAGGATATGGTTTTAATATGTCGCTTTGATTTAGGTACTGCAAATGATGGCCTGTTAACTGCACTTGTAACGAATAAGTTTCTTGATCTCTATGGCATTGATGAAAAACAACTTTTTCATGATGCTATGTTGGTAGCAGAATCGAACCGTCCATCAATTATTAACAAAATGGACGACATCCTTCTTGGCCTTCTTCTTGAAGCAGGAGTGTTCATTGATATGGATTGGGGCAGTTCACCTTTTTACGTTGCGTCTGTAACTGACGGATGTAACGGTGCTTGTGTTATTTGCTATCCGGGATTTCTGGATCGTGCAGCAAATAAGATTGGTGGTGATTTCTTTATACTACCTTCTTCTATTCACGAAGTCTTACTTCTTCCGGATAACGGAATGCTTCCAAAAGAAGCTCCGGAATATTTGGAAAGTATGGTTCGAGAAGTGAATCAGACATTAGCACCAGATGAGCGACTTTCAAATATGGTCTATCATTATGATAGTAAAGCAAAGGTGTTTGAAACTGCCAGACACTTTGAAGCCCGAAAAAGATTGCAATCATAAGTAATAATCATAAGTAAACAACACACCATGAACCCTCGGTATATTTGTCGGGGGTTCATTTTTTTTGAAGATTTTTTGAAGAATAAGCGTTTTTGCACATTTTTCTTTTATGTTCTTCTTTCATCTTTTGCCCGCTATGTTTCTTATGTAGCATTTTATTCTCATTTTAAAAAGGAGGAAAAGAGTATGAGTAACTTAAAGTCCATTATGGTCATTGGCGATGACGCACAGTCTATCTATGCGTTTCGTCACGCTGTTGTACAGAATATGACAGAATTTGATGAAAAGATTCAGAACGAGGCGCATACCAGAAAGATCACACACCTCAATATGACATCGAACTATCGTTCGTTCGATGAAATATTGGAACCAGCAGATCAGTTGATTCAGCTTAATAAAAACCGAATCGACAAGCCTCTTGTTGCAGCGCGTGGTAAGGGTGGAACTTATTTTGTTCAGGGATTCTTTTCCACAGAAAAGGAACAGAATTTCATTCTGAACAAAATCAAGGAAATCTTAAAGGAAGGAAAGTACAAGGAGAGCGACATTGCGGTAATTGCGAGAACCAAAAAGCCCTTACTTGCTATGCAGTCCTTCCTGACAAAAAATGGGATTCAGGCAACTCTTGGCTGCCCGACAAAGGTTTTGGAAGATAGCCGTGTACAGGCGGCAATCGCCATCACGGAAGCCTTCTACGATCCCAGTGCAACCATGGCGTACAAGATTTATCTGAACGCTTACTGCATGGAGCATTTTCAGAAGAACTTGAAGGAAATGTATCCAAAGGGAGAAGAGGATCCAGATTACCTTGATGCGATTGGTTCCTTGGAGAAGAAGTTCCAGAACATCGAATCAAAACGCCCGGCACTTGTGTTACATTCCTATCACGAACTGCTGGAACAAATCAACTTCGGTGAAATGTATCAGAACTTTCTTGATATGTTGTACGAAGAAGAGAACAAACAGGCACACGCCAGCTCGATTGATCCAGACAACGAAGATGACATTTCGACTGTAAAACTTCGTGCAGCCGTTTCCTTTATTTCGGACTTTAAGCGGTTCGGAAAAAATACGGAAATGAAATTAGAAGAACAGTACGATGGTGTTACTTGCATCACCGCACATTCTTCGAAAGGACTGGAATATCCAATTGTGTTCTGTATGGCGAGTGAGTTTGACAATGCGTTTCTTCATAGTCGCCGATGCGATGCCGCAGAGATCGAAGAAACAAGACGACTTTTGTTCGTATCCATGACACGAGCAAAGGATCAACTGTACGTTACTGGACAGTTCGTTTGCTTTACCGATCGCGATGGTTATCCAATCGAAAATCGGTTCTTAAAGGAACTATATTCCATCAGCCGACCGAACGAGGAGTATCTTTTAATCGATCCCGAAGAGGAAATTCGAAAGAAGGAGCAGCGCCGACGCAATGCAGAACAGGCACAGAAATATCGTCTGTCGAAAGCTGGCGGGAGCGGAAAACACGGTAGCAGCAAAAAACAGATCAAAGGACAGATGAGTCTGTTCGATTAAATCTGTTTTGCAGAATGATGCAATATGAGAATATTGCCTAGAGCGACAAAAGACCTATCAACAGAACAATCTGTCTGGTAGGTCTTTTTTTTGCGCTGATTTGTTAGCTGATGCAGGATTGGTTGCCATGTTATAAGCAGAAAAAGATTCTTTTATCCGCAAGAAAGTAGGTGCGGTGATGACTCATAATGAACATATTATTCCTAATTTTTTACTTTGCTTTTTCAAAGACCAAGACGGTAAATTCTATTATTTGAACAAAGCACATAAAAATATTGGACATTGTTCAACAGAACATGCTTGCTGCATACATGATGCTTACGAAATCAAAATCAATTTTGGTAATGGCGAAAAAGATGTATTGTGTAACTATATTGAAAATAGTCTTTCTATAAGAGAAAACGAGTATTCTTGCTTATGTAAAAAGATAATATCTGTATGTGATAACTCAGATAACAAATTTGCTTTGATTTTAAATCGCAATGAAAAAGAATTACTGGCTGAATTTGTTATGAATTTACATCTTCGCAATCCCAACAGATTATCTCATTATAAAAATGAATCTTATTCTGAATTAAAAAAACGTTGAATTTTTTAAAGAATTGGAAGAATTAGAATCGCAATATCCTAACGAAGTTATTACAAAAATATTTGACAGCGCAGTAAATTTGACTCTTGCTAAAGCGACTGTACTTCCTATGGATAACAAAGGACTTTTAGACTATTACAAACAGAAATTATTATCAGAAGGAAGTTTCTGTATCATAAAATCAGATGAAGATGATTTTGTTATTAGCGATAATATCGGTGGATGTTCTAAAGATAGATTTATATTTATTCCGATAAGTCCTCGATATGGCATTGCAGCTAGTTTTGATAAACGCTTTAAATCAAAACATCAGCAAAATCGCTTATGTACTGCTGACGACTCGTTAGAAATCTCTCAAAAATTATATCAGGAATCCGACCGATATGTATATGGAAAGAAAAGCACTCTTGAAAAACTAAAAAAAACATTAAGTGAAAGGACATAAATCTTATATAAATCACCGGAACCAGATCAGATATGAAAGACTGTACACAACATAGGAGAGTAACAACCATGAATGTAGTAACGGCATCATTTGATTATGATACAAAACTCATTGGTGAGTTCCCAATAGTGGAAAGAAACGAAGAAGAAACGGCATTGATATTACAATCGTCGAGGGAAACTGTTTCATCTGATAGCAGTATGTTTTTCGGAAGTTATATGCCTTTATGGGATTCTAATAGAATTAGCTACATTTCTGATTTACATTTAATGCACAGAATTAACAATGCAGGGTGTAAATCAAAGGAAGATGTTGTTTTTACACTAAAAAAAATCATTGATTCTATTTTAGCTGAAAGTACGAGTTTGACACTTATTGGCGGAGATGTATCATCAGATTTTTCAATATTTGAACTGTTTGTGAAAATGCTTAGAAAGCTGGCAGGTTCAAAAAGACAGTTTGTATTTGTTCTTGGCAACCATGAGCTTTGGGGTTTTCCAGGATTGTCCGTGGATGAGATTGTTGATAAATACAGAACTATATTAAAAGAAAATGGAATGTATTTATTGCATAATGATTTATTTTATAGAAATGAATCTGATGACATGGGAATTATTCCATATAATGAATTGATACAGTCAGATAATCAGGCTCTTCTTGAAAAATTAAGACGTGCAAGATTGGTGATTTTGGGCGGTCTTGGATTTTCAGGCTACAACCAAGAATTCAATGCAAATGACGGTGTATATCGGGAAACTGTTGATAGAAATACAGAAACTCAAGAGAGTAAAAAGTTTGAACAACTGTATGATAAATTAACAGGCATATTAGCAAAGAAGAACACAGTCATCTTTACGCATACACCCAAAAAAGATTGGTGTGTAGATACAAGTTATCATGATAATTTTGTATATGTCAGCGGCCATACACACAAGAATATGTTCTTTGACGATGGTGTAAAAAGAATATACGCTGATAATCAGATTGGCTATCGAAACGAAAGTCCGCATTTGAAAAGTTTTCTGATGGATGGAGAGTATGATTATTTTGCCGATTATAAAGCACCGCTTAACGGCTTACAGATGCAGACGGATATAATCTTTTCCGTAGGGGGCGACGGTACTATTTTAAAAGCCGCGCGTACCGCAGCAGCGCATAACATCAAAGTTTTTGGCATAAATGCCGGACATTTAGGCTTTTTATCCTCGGCTGAAGAATCCCGCGTAAATTTTGAGGAACTGTTTGATAAAATACAAAACAATACTTTGCTGTGCCAACGCAGGATGATGCTTGAAGCCGCAGTAATAAGGGAAGGCAAAAAAGTTTTTTGCGCCCCCGCTTTAAACGAAGCCGCCATAAAGGCAGTTTCTGCAAGGAGTATCAAGTTAAAAGCCGAATACGGCGGTTCTTCCGTCAAAGATTATACGGCAGACGGCATATTGGTTGCTACGCCTACGGGTTCTACCGCGTATAATTTAGCAGCCGGAGGGCCTATACTTTCTCCGGATTTGGAGGCTTTTATTCTTACGCCTATTTGCCCGCATACATTAAATCAGCGGCCTTTGGTAATGCCCGTAAGCGGCAAAGTTAAAGTTAAGGTGCTTTCTCCGTCAAATCAATCTGATGTAGTATTAAGTATGGACGGGCAAATTACCTTCCGTCTAAAACAAGGTGATGAAATAATGCTGGCTAAGTATAAAAACGGTGTGGAAATACTTTTCCCCCAGGATTATGATTTTTTTAATATTTTAAGTATTAAACTAAAGTGGGGAAGCCGCTGATGTTGAAAAATATAGAAATACACAATTTTGCAATTATATCTTATTTAAACCTTGAGTTCGGTTCCGGCCTTAATATCTTTACGGGCGAAACAGGCGCTGGCAAATCCATTGTTATAGAGGCACTCGGTTTTGTGTTGGGGGCGCGCGGAGATACCGGCCTTATAAAACAGGGTGCAAACAAAATGAGCGTTAAAGCGGAGTTCTCATCCGAAGGTTTACCGCAGGAATTAACCGTAAAGTATAAAATAAATAAAGATTTTTGTCTTAAGCGCGAACTTGATGAAAAGGGCCGCAACAGGGCTTGGATAAATGAAAGTCCCGTATTAGTAGGGGATTTGGCTGCTTTAGGTGCTTGTTTGGTGGACTTTCACGGACAGCACGAACACCAATCTCTTTTTAAGGCTTCGGCCCATTTGGATTTGTTAGATAATTTTGCAGGGCTTTCAAAGGAACTTGCGGAATTTAAAAAAGAATATGAGACATCCCAAGATTTAAAAGCGAAACTTGCCGCTTTGGAAATGTCCGACGGGGAAAAACAGCGTCTTTTGGATTTATATAAATACCAGCTTGAAGAAATAGAAAAACTTAACCCGCGGGAAAATGAAGATACGGAAATAGAAGAAACTTTGCCTAAACTTAAAAATTCCGGCAAACTTTTGCAAGAAAGCCAAACAGTTTATTCTTGTTTGAGCGAGGCTGAAGGCTCTGCTATTGAAAATTTAGATAAAGCCCTTAATGCTTTAAGAAAAATGGCAGAAACAGACAAAACCCTTGAAGCCGCCGCGCAAGAACTTGCAGGTGCGCTTGCCGTCGCGGAAGATGTTGCGGCTACGGTTTATTCTTACAAAGACAGTTTGGATGCAGATCCCGAAGCCTTGGATAAACTTCTTTCCCGCCACGAAGATTTACGCCGTGCCAAAGTAAAATACGGGCCGGAATTAAAAGATGTTCTATCTTTTGCGGAAAACTTGCGCAGTAAGATTTCTGCCCTTGATTTAAACGGGGAAAATGCCTTAAAACTTAAACAAGCACTTGAAAAACAACATAAAAAACTTCTATCCTTAAATGGAGAGATAAATAAAAAGCGTATAAAAGCGGCACAAAGGCTTGCAACTTTAGTGCGGGAAGAAATTTCCCCCTTAGGTTTCGGACAGGTCCGCTTTGAAGTCAGCCTTGAAAATAAAGAACAGTTAGGCCCTAAAGGCGATATTTCGGCAGAATTTTTATTTTCCTCTAACCCGGGGCAGGCTTTAAGGCCGTTAAGGAATATTGCAAGCGGAGGGGAAATTTCAAGGCTTATGTTGGGGCTTAAAACTGTTTTAGCCGGAGAGTGCCGTACAATGGTATTTGATGAAATAGACTCCGGCATCAGCGGGCTTACAGGTAAGTTGGTAGGTAAAAAAATGCGTAAACTTGCCGCACAAAGGCAGGTAATTTGCGTAACGCATCTGGCGCAGGTTGCTGCTTGCGGACAAAGGAATTTCAGTATAACAAAAGCCTTTAATAACGGGCAAACAGAAGTAAAAGTAAATTGTCTTGAAGGTAATCAGACCGTGGAAGAAATTGCCCGTATGATAGGCAGCAGCGGCGGGGCAACTGCCGGAAGGCAGCACGCTGTAGATTTAATTAAAGAAGCCGCCGCGGAAATTTAAAATACAAGGAGAATGCAGTATGGCAGAAAACGAAGAACTTATGCAGGAAGAACAGGAAACAGCGGAAAATACCAAGGAAGTATGTTGTGCAAGACGCAAAGGTTGCCTTACCCATAAATTATTCGGATTAAAAGGCTTAAGTTTTATTTGGAAAATCTTAAGTGTTTTTGTTTTACTTTATATGGTTTATGTGCTGGTAATGCTTTGGTTCTATGCAATAAAAGAAGGTGCGCCTTTAAGCGAATCTTTAGGTATTTCTTTACAGGTTATCGTAACTTACGGTTTATATGCTTTGGTGTTTATTACGGTTTCCAGAATATGCAAAGTGCTTAAAAAAATTAAACATGCAGTAGAACATAAATAAGTATTTATAAATTTACGGCGCGGTTTTTTGCCGCGCCGTTTTGTTAATTTTATGAAAAGATTTTTATTTTTTACTTTTATTTTATTACTTTTGCCCTTATTATGCGGTGCAGAGGCTATTAAACTTAAAAACGGTACTATAATAAACGGCTCTATATTAGACAGAGGCGAATATATTTTAAGGGTACAAACGGCTTACGGCCCAATATCTATTAACCAAAGGGAAGTTGAAACTATTATGCCGGACTTACACCGCGTGCTTTTAAAAGGCGGCGGGGAATTTGTGGGTACAGTAGTGGATTTGGACGAATTTAACCTTTCCTTAAATACCGACAGCGGGCTTGTAAATATTGATGTGGCAGATATTTCGTCAATGGAAGTTTATGATTATGAAAGTGCCGAGAAACAACAAAAATATATTTCTAAAAAGCAGGAAATAGAACAGGCCGCCAAAGAGGAAGAAGAAAATAAAGCCGCACAAAAACAAACTGTTGCGGCAGAAGGCGCGCTTGCAGTGCAAAACGCAAAGACGGTATCAGACGGCGGACTTGCTTTTGATGATGATTTGGAGAGGGTTTTCCCTTCCAAGCCGGAAGTTGTAGAACCTAAAATAACTTATAAATACCATACTAACCAAGAAACTAAAAGCGAACCGGAAGAAGATGAAAAACCTGTTTTAACCGAAGCCGAAAAAAAACAGGAAGAACAGGAAGAAGCCCTTATAACCGCACAGATGAAAAAGAAAGATACCGGCAAAAATTATTTTGCGGTTAATGTCGGCGCGTTGACATCAAATCTTAAAATCAATATGGCAGATTACGGTGGAAATGAAGAAAAATCCGACGGGACTAATGTTGCGTTTTCTTTAGTATATATGCGTAAACTTACAAACCGTTTATGGCTTGGCGGCGCTATGGGGTACGGTATGCTGCCTAAAAAAGATTTTGAATATGCGCTTAACGCGACAGATAAAATGTATGTTGAAACATCCGGTCAGGTATATGATATAAATATGCTTGCGAATTTTTATCTTAATACGCAAAACGCTTTGAGGTTTTATTTGACCGGCGGCGCAGGTTATACAAGCGCAAGTGTGGACTTAAGCCCTTCTGAATATAAGGATTTAGGCTCCGGAACTTGGGGCTGGATTACCAAAGAAACGAACACCGCTAATAACGGTAATATAAATGCAGTTTTCGGCCTTGGTGCGGAATATGCAATAGATGATATAAACCTCGGTTTGGAAGTTAAAGGTAAATATTTTGCTTTTAAAAACGAACTTGAGAACAGTTCCAAAATAAGCATTTATACCACCTTAAAGGCAAGTTGGTTTTTTTAATGAAAATACTTGTTGCCCCTAATGCTTTTAAAGGCTCTTTAAGTGCGCGGGATTTTTGTATCCGCGCATCTTTTTTATCAAAAAAACATCAGGTTAAATTTATGCCGTTTTCCGACGGCGGAGATAGCATAATTGAAGTTTTTGCCTGTTGCGTTTCAGGTTGCCGTTTATATTATACTAATGCTTATAATGCAGTACATAAAAAACATAAAGTACCGTATTTAATTTTGCCGGATGCAAAAACCTGCATAATTGAAAGTGCTAAAGTTTGCGGCTTGGGCGAACTAAAAAATAGCGAACGGGATTTTATGGGGGCATCTTCTTACGGGATAGGACAGGTAATAAAAGCGGCATATAAAAAAGGGGCAAGGGTGTTTTATGTCGGTTTGGGCGGAGTGGCCTTTAACGACGGCGGTACAGGCGCGGCTATGGCTTTGGGATATAAATTTTACGATTCAAAAAAACGGCTTATAAAAAAAGGTCTTACACATTTAGCAGAACTTTCTTATATAAAAAAACCTGCCTTTTTGCCCGATGTTAAAGTTTACGGTTTAAGTGATGTGGAAAATCCTCTTTTAGGTCCTTTAGGTTCTGCCGCTGTCTACGGACCGCAGAAAGGCGCAACACCCGGGCAGGTTATCCTTGCAGAAAAGATACTTAATAATCTTCACAAAAAAGTTAAGAGGGATTTGGGCATAAATATAAATACAAAATATTGCGGTTCGTGCGGTGCTTTGGGGGCGGGTTTAAAGGGCTTTTTAGGCGGGAAACTTGTAAGCGGCGCTCCGTTTATAGCAAAGGCCATTAACCTTAACAAGTATATAAAACGGGCGGATATTATAATTACCGGAGAAGGCAAATTGGACCAGCAAAGTTTTTACGGTAAAGGCCCTCTGTATATTTGTAAAGTTGCAAGCAAATATAAAAAACCGGTAATTTTTATTTGCGGTATTAATGAAATTAAAAATAAAAACTTGCTTAAAAAATATTCTGTTAAACAAGTGATAAGTTTGGCAGATAAGGCGGGAACTGCTTATTCGGCCTTTAAAAATGCGGGTTTTTATTTGCAAAAAGTTTTAAAAGAAATTCCTCTTTAAATAAATTTTAATTATAGAAAAATCTGTCTTTCGGCAAAAAAACTTACCGCCTTGACAAAATATCCTTTCTCCATTAAACTTATAGGACTTGTGCAAAGAAAAGGGGGAAAGATGATAAGTAAAAATAAATTAGTATGTTTTTTAACAAGTATGGCAATTTGTTTTGTGCCTATGTTTGTTGCGTGGTTTGTAATGCCGCCGGGAGAGTGGTATCAAGGCTTGGTAAAACCGCCTTTAACACCGCCCGGCTGGGTATTTGGTCCTGTATGGACTATACTTTATTTTATGTTAGGTATAGCGCTTTATAAAATAATGCGTGGCACGGCGGAAAACAAAAAAATGCTGCTTATGTTGTTTTTGGGGCAGTTGCTTTTAAATGCTTTATGGAGTCCGTTATTCTTCGGTATGCATGGGGTATTTATATCTTTATGCTTGGCAATTGCTATGGTCGTTTTATGTGCAGTATTTTTGTATAAAGCGAAGTTCCACCGTATGTTAACAATGCTTATGCTGCCGTATATGCTTTGGCTTTGTTTTGCAAGTTATCTGACGGCAGGGGTTCTGTTTTTAAATTAAGGTACAATATAAGAAACTTTAATTTAAACGGGGGTAATATGAAAGCAGGTATAATTTTAGCCGACGGTTTTGAAGAAATGGAAGCAATGTGCAGTTTATCCGTTTTAAAGCGCGGCGGTATTGAAGCGGATTTGTACGGTCTTGGGGGTAAAGAAGTCAGCGGAAAGAACGGGCTTAAAGTTAAGGCACTTAAGCCTGTTGGCGCATTAAAAGTCTGTGATTATGATGTGTTGGTATTGCCGGGCGGCCCTCATTATCAAAAGTTGCAAGCAAGTGAGGAAGTTAAAAATCTTATTAAAGATTTTTTGGCGGCAGGTAAAAAAGTTGCCGCTGTTTGTGCCAGCCCTACGATATTGGGGCATATGGGCCTTTTGAAAGGGAAAAACTATACCTGCTTTACTGTTATGGATGAGGATTTCGGCGGTAAATATAATTATGTGCACGCCGTAACGGACGGCAATATTATAACCGGCAGAGGGCCTGGCTCTTCCATAGAGTTCGCGCTTGAAATTGTTAGACAGTTAAAAGGAAAAGAAGTTTGCGAAGAAATCCAAAAAAGAATGTACTATAAATAATTTTTAATAACTCTCTTAAATTTAAGAGAGTTATTTTTTGTTTAAACATCCTTTTGATATTGCCAAAAGCACTTTAATTTTGTTATATGGAAGTATAAGCCGTAAAAAATAAAAAGGAGGAGTATCATGAAGAAACTACTTGGCTTGCTTATGGTATTGGCTTTAACTGTACCGGCAAGTGCAGAATTGCTCAGAAATTTTGAGTTGAAAGGTGATGTGCAACTTGTTTCTACCGATTCAAGACACCGCGATAATTTTATTCCTAGGGAAATTGTCAGCGGTACGGACTTAAGAGTAATGGTCGGCGGCGGTTTTGATGTTGCAGATAATGTCCGTGCTAACTTAATGTTCCAATACTTAAATATTTGGGGCGAAGATGCCACCATACAGGGCGGCGGGCCTATCGGTACGGTAGGTAAGAGCATAGACGGTTATTTAAACAGTATCCGCGTTGTTGAAGCCAATGTCGAAATGAAAGAAATTTTTGGTTGGCTTGATGCCAAAATGGGCCGTCAGTTTTACGGCGATGAGGACAGCAGCGTTTTATATATCGGGCCGAGGTATTATACCCCTGCCAATGTGTTAAACGGCTGGAATTACGCAACCGCTTTAGATGCTGTAAGGCTTGCTTATGCTAATGATGTCGTTAATGTTAATGTAATGACCGGTGAAGCGGCATTATATGACGGCTTGGCAGCCCCTATATCCCCTACCGGTACGAAGCATAATATCTACGGCGCAGATGCAAAATTTAAAATGGGTGATGTTGTAAGGGCGCAATTTTATGCTTACAATATAAAGGAACTTTACGGGGAAGATAATTTCGGTTTTTACGGCGGTAAATTATCCCTCGTGCCGGAAAATTTCCTTTTCAGTTTGGAATATGCCCGCAATATGAGCGGACACAGAGTGTTTAAAGAAAGCCACGATAACCCCTATATGTTAAAGGCTGAGGCTAAAATTACTGTGGATGAACTTACACCGAGGGCGGCTTTCTGGTATAACAAAAACTTTACTGCTTTAGGCAACTATACTCCGGGCTTGTTAATCGGCGATATTTACGGCGATAACTTGGGCGAAGTCAGAATGTATAATTTGGGCGCTGATTTAACGGCAGACCAATGGACATTCTCTTTAGACGGGTTTGCGTTCCAAGACAGAACCGCAAAACACGCTGCTAATTTAGAAGCAGATTTAGTAGTTAAATATGCCTACAATGACAATATTGAAATATTCGGCGGTGTAGGCTATATTAAATACAAAGATACGCTTAAAGCAAGATTAAATACCAAAGATAACACCAAAGGTCAAATAGGCGTACTTATAAAACTGTAATTTATTAAGTTGCTAAATAAACACCCCCGCTTTTTAACGGGGGTGTTTTTTTGTGCTGCTAACCCCACGTCTATACCGGAGAATATTTATTTGTTGTGTAGTTAAATGTTGGCTATGGTGGGGAGATGTCTTAGGTGTAATTTAAAAAATAATTGACAAGTAAACAGTTTATTAGTAAACTGTTTATAAGGAGATTATTATGAAAGACTTATCAAAATACGGTATTTTAAAAGAGAAGGGCCGCAGTTATGAGAGCATAATTTATGTTTTGGCCCTTATTTATAATTTGGCAAATCAAAAAGCGGAAGAATATTTTGCACAATATAACTTAAGCGTGGCAAAGTTTAATGTTTTAATGCTTGCCGCTTTCCGCAATGAAGGCAAAGGTATAACACAGGTTGATATGGCAAAGAGTTTAATTGCTTCTGCAAGCAATATAACTAAACTTGTTGACGACTTAAAACGCCGCGGCTTAATAAGCCGTACACAAAACACCTTAAACCGAAGAGAAAATATAATCCGCACTACTGATGCCGGCCGTAAAATGATAGATAAAGTTTGGCCCGAGTATGATAAGATGCTAAAATCTTTTACGGATAAAATACCTGTAAACAAACAAAAAACGGCTGCTGCAATTTTAAACGGTTGGTTTGAAAATTTAACAAAAGAGGATAAATAAAATGTTATCAATGATAAAAACTTTTTTAAACAGGTCTTTTTTATTTTTGTTTTTTTCGCAGTATTTAGGGGCATTTAATGATAACTTTTTCCGTACCGCAATAGCCGCTTTTATAACTTACCGCGTGACTACTATTTCTGACCATAGCAGAGGTATTATAGTTTCTTTGGCAGTTGCTTTGTTTATATTACCTTATTTTTTGTTTTCGGCGCAGGCAGGGGAACTTGCAGATAAACTGCGTAAGGATATTTTGATAAAAGCAACCAAACTTTTGGAAGTTATAATAGCGATATTGGGCGGTATTGGCTTTATTTACGGTAATATTCCTCTTTTATTGGTTGTCTTATTTTTAATGGGAACTCAATCTGCCTTTTTTGGGCCGGTAAAATACAGCATTTTGCCGGATATTTTAAAAGAGAAACAGTTGATTTCAGGCAATGGCATTATAGAAGCGGGGACTTACGGCGCAATTTTACAAGGTACAATTTTCGGCGGGATAATTATTGCCAAAAGCGGGCATTATCTTCCTATGATTACAATAAGTGTTGCTTTGGCCGGTTTTATTTGCAGTATGATTATCCCTGCACAAAAGCCTGCCAATCCCGCCCTTAAAGTTGATATAAATTTTTTAAGAAGCACTTGGAAAAATATTTCTTTTGCTAAAGAAAGCCGCCCTATATTTCTATGCGTTTTGGGGATTTCCTGGTTTTGGCTTTTGGGTACGGCTATGATTTCACAAATGCCTGCTTTAGCCAAAGATGTTTTAAACGGCACACCGGAACTTTTTACTTTTCTGCTTACTTTATTTTCCTGCGGTATAGGGCTTGGTTCTTTGCTTTGCCAATTTTTGGTTAAAGGGGAAATTACAAGTAAATATGTTCCTTTAAGTGCAATTTTGATGACGGTTTTCCTTGCGGATTTGGCTTTTGCCTGCGGCAGTTTCCCTCATTTTGCAGAACCTTTAACTTATAAAACTTTCTTTGCTTTGTTTGAAGGCAAAAGAATAACGGTTGATTTGCTGGGCTTTGCGCTTTGCGGCGGGCTTTATGTAGTACCGCTTAATGCTATGCTTCAGGCTTTATCTTCTGATGAGATACGCTCGCGCATTATTGCTACAAACAATATAATCAATGCGTTTTTTATGGTTGCGGGCAGCGGATTTTGCGCACTTTTATTAGGTTTTAATTTTACAATCCCGCAAGTGTTCGGGGCTATTGCTTTACTTAATGCTTTTGCCGCTGTTTATATATGCGGGCTTTTGCCTGCTCCTCTTGTCAGAATGATTGTAAAAAGAGTATTAAATTTAGTTTACGGCGTTAAAATAAGCGGTTTGGCAAACTATAAGAAACTTGGCCAGCGCGGCTTGATTATTGCTAATCATACATCTTTTTTAGATGCTGTTTTGCTTTGGGTTTATCTGCCTGATGATGTCTATTATGCCATAGATACTTTTGTTGCAAAAAAATGGTGGGTGCAGCCAATACTGCATTTGGTAAAATATTTCCCGATAGACCCTACAAACCCTATGGCGGTTAAATCTATTATAGAAGAAGTAAAAAAGGGCAGAAGGGTTGTCATCTTTCCGGAAGGCAGAATTACCACTACGGGCGGGCTTATGAAGATTTACCCCGGCCCTTCTATGATAGCAGATAAATCCCAAGCGGAAATTTTACCTGTTTATATTGACGGCAGCCAATACAGTATTTTCGGCAGGTTTAGTGCCAAATTCCGCACGCGCCCGCACAGTAAAATAACAGTTAAAATTTTACCGCCTGTTTCTTTAGGTGTTGCGCAAGAACTTACCGGCAGGGCCAGACGCCAAAGCGCGGCAAGGCGTATGTATGATATTATGTGCAATATGAAATATAGCGCCGCGGATTTGGACAATACGCTTTTTGAAACACTTTTGGAAGCGATGTCTTTAGTAGGCCGCAAAAAAATTATTGCGGAAGATATTAACAGGAAACCTTTGAGTTTTGGTAAATTTATAACTTCCTGTTTCGCTTTGGGTAAAGTATTAAGTAAAAGATTTAAACAAGGGGAACACGCAGGTTTTATGCTGCCTAATGCGTGTGCATCCGCAGTTGCTTTTTTTGCTTTGCGGGCTTTTAATATAACACCTTGTATGATAAACTTTTCCATAGGTGTAAAAAATATTTTGGCCTGCTCTAAAGCGGCAAAAATTAAAACGGTTATATCATCGCGTGCTTTTATAAAACAGGGCGGCTTGGAAGATACCGCCAAGGCTATGGAAGAAAACGGCCTGAAATTTATCTGGCTGGAGGAAATTGCCCAAGAAATTTCTTTTTGCGGTAAATTTTCCGCGTGGTGTTTTTCTTTTATTCCGCGTTTTTATTATAAACATATCCGCGGTAAAGTATGTGCAGATGATACGGCAGTAGTATTATTTACATCAGGCTCTGAAGGTTTGCCTAAAGGTGTTGCTTTAAGCCATAAAAATATTCAGGCAAATATAAGGCAACTTTCCGCGGTGCTGGATTTCGGCCCGCTTGATATGGTGTTTAACGCTATGCCGATATTCCATTCTTTCGGGCTTACGGGCGGAACTTTGTTGCCTCTTTTATGCGGGATAAAAGTATTTTTCTATCCTTCTCCTTTACATTACCGCATAGTTCCGGAACTTATCTATGATACAAATGCTACGGTTATTTTCGGTACGGATACTTTTTTAAGCGGTTATGCAAAAATGGCGCACCCTTATGATTTTTATTCCGTAAGGCTTGCCGTAGCCGGCGCGGAAAAATTAAAAGAAGAAACTGCGCGTATTATGGCAGATACTTTCGGCGTGCGCGTTATGGAAGGCTACGGCGCGACGGAAACTGCCCCCGCACTTGCAATAAATACTCCTATGTATTTTAAACGCGGCACAGTAGGAAGGTTTTTACCAGGTATTGAGGTAAAACTTGAAAAAGTCCCTGGTGTTGAAGAAGGCGGAAGATTATTTGTGCGCGGCAATAATATTATGCGCGGTTATTTAAAAGCAGATAAACCGGGTGTACTGCAACAGCCGCAAGGCGGCTGGTATGATACCGGCGATATAGTAAGCCTGGATGAAGAAGGCTTTGTAAAAATACAGGGCAGAGCAAAACGCTTTGCAAAGATAGCGGGGGAAATGATTTCCCTCTCCGCGGTTGAAACTGCGCTTGCGGAAATTTGGCCTGATTGCGTATATGCGGTTATTTCCGTTCCGGATGAAAAGAAAGGAGAACAACTCATTTTGTTTACAAACCGTAAAGATTGCGACAGAAAAGCACTTCAGGCAGAGTTTAAAGCAAAATGGCTTAGCGAACTTGCTTTGCCAAAAACAATAACTTATATGGAGCAAATTCCGCTTACGGGTACAGGCAAAACGGATTATGTTAAATTAAAGGAACTTGCTGCTTAGATATAACTTTTAATTTAGGGCTAAAACTTAAAAATAGGTCTTTTGGCACTTTATTTTTAGGTCTTTAGCCCTTTGTTTTTATATATTTTTATTAATATAATGATTATATGGCTTTTGTAAGAATACAAAAGCGTTAAAATTTTTAACTGTTTATAATAAAATAACAGGTTTCGCGCCTTGAGCGCGCCTTACTTTTCTCACTCACAGAAAAGTAAGCAAAAGGCTATGGCTCATTAGGTAAGCCAAAGCCCTATATTGCGCCTTGCGTTTGTCTTAAAAAGAAGCCAATGCAAGGCATAAAAAACGCAGTAAGCCAAAAGGCTTGCAAGTTTTTTTAACAAAGCAGGGGAAATTTTTAAGACAAACCCTTTAGGGCCGCACTTCTTTTTGAGTATCTTTGCAGTTCTTTTGCTACGGCTACTTTTGTAGCCGTTCACAAAACAACCGCAAACCTGCTTTAAAAATCATAGCGGCGCAAGGTACAAGATAGGGCTTTGGTTTACCTGTATTTGATTTTTTGTTATTTGCGGGCAACTCACAAAAAATTAGCAAAAGCAATAAAGAGCGCTAATAATTTTTTGCTCGGACAAAACCCGCAAAACTAAA
>CADAXZ010000016.1 GCA_902791965.1 Candidatus Proelusimicrobium bovinum
GTAGTTTCATTGGTACAATTACCTAAAGAACAACCTGTAGAACTGTCTGCCCAGTTGGCTTCATTCCAATATTTACCTTGATATGTATTAGTACAATCTCCAATAGCACAAGAAGTTGCTACATCTAAATATCCGTTAGCTGAACTTGTTTTTGCAAAAGATGTAAAATATTTACCTTTTTGGGTATTAGTACATTTTGAAGTAGCACAACCTTCAATATTTGTACCACCGTGCCCCGTATAATAGAAACCAGCATTCTGTCCGTTAGTACAATTTGCTAAAGAACATCCGGTTGCACTTATTGTCCAATTAGCAATATTCCAATATTTACCTGCATAAGTATTGGTACAATTACCCTTTTCGCAAGAAGCAAGATCATTTTTATATCCGTTACCGCTGTTTCTTGTAGCAAAAGATGTAAAATACTTACCCTTTTCAAGATTGGTACAATTAGTAGTAGCACAACCTGTTACGGAAGAACCGCCATGGCCGCTATAAGCCAAACCTGCAGTTTGATTGTTTGTACAATTACCTAATGAACAACCTGTAGGGCTATCTGTCCAATTCGCTTCGTTCCAATATTTACCTGCATAAGTATTGGTACAATTACCCGTAAGACATGATGTATTGACATTCAAGTAACCACCATCTGCACTCGTTTTAGCAAATGATGTATAGTATTTACCGACAGTTGCATTTGTACAACGCGCAACACCGCAGTCCCCTGTACCGCCGTGAGTGCTGTAGTAGTATCCGTTATTTTGGTCATTAGAGCAACTGTTATCAGGACAATTAGATGACATTACACCGTTGCCGGTCCAATATCTGCCGGGAGGGTTATTTAGACAAGTTGTACAACTGTAAACATCTGATGTCTTTGAACCGTTCCAATATTGTCCTGCTTCTTCACAATGCAACTGGCAGATTGTGCCATACCAATAGGTATAACAATTACAATAATCGCCTGCCTCAAAATCTACGCTATAAGAAGGGAAAGGTTTTTCATTGCTGCGTTCGCTGACTAAATTATCGCAAACCTCATGGCTTACCCTTGTACCGTGCACATTACAATATTGGGAATTTTCTTGTTCAGTAGGAGGTATTTCTACTTCTTGACAATCTTCCCACGCGTCGCATTCCTGTAAGTGTTCGCAGGTAGGGCGGCAAACTCTGGTCTGGGCACCGCAAGTTCCGCAGAACTGTCTTATTTGAGGTTTATGTGAAGGCTCAAGTTCATAACTTTTTGCCCAACAAGTGTTAGACCAAGCACCTTCTATATAAGAACCTGTTGAAAGATTACATTCAATATTTCTTGTTTGGGTACCGCAAACTTGAATATCATTAGCCTCATTGCAATATCTTGTACCTACCGGTTCGGGGCTGGGACAGAATTTATAATCACATTCACCCCAATGACCGTCTGCCTGACAAACCTTTTTAACACCCCAGGAACAACCGTTTGTGGTTTCTTCTCCCGGGCAGCATGCAAGGCTTGAAGCACAAATTCCGTTATTGGTAACATTCCATTGCCCTGTAACTTGATTGCATTGGACATCTCTTGCCTGTACACCCATATATACGCCGTTAGGACATAAAGTACCGCAACCCACCGTAGCGGCAGGTTTGGCTGAAGCAGAACATTCGCAAGAGTTAGTATCAGAACAACTTACTTCTTCGCAGTTTCCTTCATTTACACAAGTTGACCAAGCACCGGTAATCCAATTACCTGTGGAAGTATCACAAGTTACGCTTCTTGTTCTTATACCTTTAAAAGTCGTTCCGTTTTTACAATAACCGCAACCGGCCCTGTCAATCGCAGCCGGTTTGGTTTCTTCGCTACAAGTCTGGTTGATACAATCGCTCCAATCACTCCATTGGTTGGGGCAGCCTTCTTCGCATCTTTTTACCCTGATACCGTTATTACCGCAAGATTCCGTTATAGTACGGCCTAAAATACAATTCTCATTAGTTAAAACACAGGCACCGGCAGCGGCATTATAACATTTATCAAAAGGACAATTTACCGAGGAAGTATCTACAACAGCCACAGGGCCGTCCTCTTCAGAAACATATTCCGCACAAGAACCCGGGATTTCATTAGATATATTGCTAAGCAATTTACAGCCTTCACCCTGACAGCCTGTTTCCCCCGTATTAAAATTACGGTAAATAGTAACATTGTCTTCCGGCCTTGATGCAATAACGCAAGAGTTTTGCAAACTATAAGTAAAGTTGCCGACCTTTACACCCTCTAAACTTGCGCTCTCATTACCTTGCAAACCTTGGACAGGCAATGCCAAATCATTAAAGTTTGATGCATAACCGCTACCTGCTACAAAATTAGCCTGTTGTTTTGCAGAAGCCATATCCAAAACATTAAGAGCATCACTCATTCTGCTTTTTTGGACCGAACGGTTATATGCAGGCAATGCTATTGCGGCAAGTATGCCGATAACCAATACCACGACCAACATTTCAACCAATGTAAATCCGCGTCCAAAAACGCGTACGGGACAAGCCCATACGGATTTCTCTTTTCGGTTAAACTTACAACCAACCGCAAAGGACTTCCAGATGTTGCATAAGAAGTTTGTAATTTTTTTGAATGTTTTATTCATAAAAGTTCTCTTTAATTAAAATAAATTTTAAATATGCAAAAGGGCCTCGTACGACGATAAACCCGTTCGTAATAAGGCATAGTGATACAAGAACCCTACTATTAGTATACAAGAAATTAGATTGTTTTTCAATATTTTTTAATGTTTTTATAATAGATATAAAAAGCACAACAAAACAACTGTGAAACCCTACTTATAATTACTGACTTTTAAAAAGACGGCAAACTGTATATTGCCGTCTTCTATTTTTTATTAAAAAGAATGTGTCTGTAAGGAATTTATTTGAGTTTTACCTTTTTTAGAGGAAACATTTTTAGGTGTGAACTTCGAACGCACAGACTGGTCTTCCTTATTTGCTTGTGCATTTTGATTTTGTTGCTGGTTTTGTGCCTGTTGTACTGCTTCTATATCCTGCTGGGAAGCGCCTTGCTGCTGCATCATTTTTGTTATGCTGTTCATATCAAACCCGGGTATCATATTTTGAGGATTTACCGCTTGGGTATTGGCAGAAGATTGCTGCCCTGCGGCAGAATCATTCTTATCAGATGAAGATGATTTCTTTAACTTATTTTCCAAAGATGATACAACATCTGTATTAGGCACATTAGTATTTTGTTTATTATTTTGTAAAATTGCTTTTTTATCTACTATTACTTTACCGTCTTTATCTTTTGGCAAATTTGTATAGCGTATAAAATTTTCTATTTCCTTAGCGGCAGCGGTTTTATTATTGGATTTAGCAATAGATAAAGCCGTTTGGTTATCACGCGTTTTTTTAGTGTAATCTGCCCCTAAAGTTAACAAAGCATTAACTATTACGGGATCTCCGATATATGCAGCCCAAAAAAGAGGTGTTTGGCCTTCTTTGTTAGCCAAATTTATATTTGTTTCATCTATGCTTAAAAGCCGTTCAACAATTTTTCTGTTGCCGGAACGAATGGCAAAAATAAGGGCCGTCATCCCCTGATTATTTTGGGCATTAGGATCGGCCTCATAGGCAAGCAAATCTGTAACGCTGTCCAAATCCCCGCGTGCAGATGCAATTATTAAAGGTGTATTGCCATTTTTATCTTTTTCTCTGGGATTTACGCCGCACCTTAACATCGCGGCAACACCTACATTATTTTTTTGTGAAGCATAAAGCATTAAATTTTCAAAAGAAGCGCCGCTTCTCGCACCGTTAGCAGTAAGAAATTCCATTAAAGGTTTATTCTTTTTATCTATACTTTCTTTCAGGGCGCTTAAACCTCTTCTGTTTTGCGCATTTATATCTCCGCCGGATGCCAGCAAAAGCCTTATCATATCCTGATTATTATTTCTTGCTGCTTTGATTATTGCGGTTTCATTTGTACGCTCATCGCGCAAGTTTACATCAGCCCCCATAGAAGCAAGCAAAGCGGCAATATCATAATTGTTTTTTTCTGCCGATAACACTATTAAAGGCATACCCTTGGAAGTTTTTACATCGGGATCGCGCATTTCTTCTTCTATGCGGATTAAGGCTGTTTCAAAATCGTTTTCTTCAAGATAAGAGGCAATCTCGTTAGGCAGGTCTTGAGGAGAAGATAATTTCATCTTCGCAATATTTATTTTTGAATTCTTTTTTGCAGGCCTTCCGGAACTAAAGGTATATACAGTAAGAATAATCAAAGGCAATATCAAAAGCCCGCTGACAATAAATTTAAAATCCGGTTTTTGCATTTTATCCCCTTATTATTTAACTGCTAAAAAACGCCGTCAGTAATTTATTTTTTACTTAAAGCATTATAACGGGCAAGCGCTTCTTTTGCGGCAGATTGTTGTGCCGCTTTTTTATTATGTCCCTTTCCTTTGCCCAATTCTTTACCTGCACAACTGACAACCACGGTAAAGGTCTTATCATGTTCCGGACCTACGGTAGATACAACTTCGTATTCAGGTACGCTTTTGCCGCGTTTCTGCAAATATTCTTGTAAAATACTTTTATAATCTCCGCCGTCAATTTCTATTTTTTGGGTTTCAAGCCACTTAAGAATAAGTATTTTTGCGGCTTCAAACCCGCTGTCTAAATAAACAGCACCTATTACCGCTTCCATAGCATTTGAAATTATACTTTGGCGCTGCCTGCCACCGCTGGCTATCTCGCCCTGGCCGAGAAACATATACTGCCCAAGTTGCAACTGCGAACCCCAAAAATATAAATTTCGTCTGGAAACTAAATTGGCTTTTATTTTGGAAAGCACTCCCTCTTCTTTGGTATCAAGTAATTTATATAAATATGATGCCACTACCATACCAAGTACGCTGTCGCCTAAAAATTCAAGCCTTTCATTATCCTTTTTATGCCTGAACTCCGCCGCGTAAGACTTGTGAGTGAGTGCTTCCCTTAAAATATCTTTATTACTGAAAGTATATTCTAATACTTTCTCTAAATCACAAAACACTTATTTAGCAGCTTTGGCTTTAATGTGTTCCAAGGCTTCGCCAACGGTTTTGATTTTTTCGGCCTGTTCATCGGGAATTTCAATATCAAATTCTTCTTCAAGCGCCATAATAAGTTCTACCGTATCCAAAGAATCCGCCCCTAAATCATTGACGAACTGGGCTTCGGGCTTTACTTGGTCAGGTTCTACCCTTAACTGTTCTACAATGATATTTTTAACTCTTTCTTCTATATTTTTTGCGTCCATTTTTTCCTCCGTTTCTACTCAAAACGTTTTTAATTTATGCGGTTAAACCGCCTGTAACCGCCAATACTTGGCCGGTTATATAGCCTGCATTATCTGAGGCCAGAAATACCGCTGCATTAGCGATATCGGATACTTCTGCAAATCTTTTAAGAGGTATCATAGAAAGTATTTTCTCTTTATAATCCTCTTTTAATGTATCTGTCATATCCGTCTTAACAAAACCCGGGGCTATGGCATTTACCCTGATATTTCTTGAAGCAAGTTCCTTTGCCATAGACTGCGTCAAACCGATAATACCTGCTTTTGAAGCGCTGTAATTGGCTTGCCCCGCCATACCGCTTAAACCGACGATTGATGACATATTTATTATATTGCCGCTTTTTTGCTTAAGCATAACTTTTGCCGCGGCTTTGGACATTAAAAATGCCCCTTTAAGATTGATATTTAAGACGGCATCCCAATCATTTTCGCCCATACGGATAAGAAGTGTATCTCTTGTAATGCCGGCATTATTGACAAGAATATCTAACTTGCCGAAATGCTGTACAACAGCAGAAATAAACTTCTCGCAATCCTCTGCTTTGGATACATCTGCTACCGCTGCAAAAATTTCTGCCGAAGGGTATTTTTGAAGTAATAAATCTTTAGCCTTGTTTATACTGTTTTGGCAAGTAGCGCAAAGTGCGACTTTGGCACCGCGGCCCAAAAAAGCATCTGCTATGGCAAAACCTATGCCTCTGCTTGCTCCCGTAATAACGGCAACTTTACCTTCAAAATTCATCAATCTTCCTTTACCTTTTCAAATACCGGCGCTAAAGCCGTTATCGCCGAACTTATAGCCTTTACCGCATTTGAATTCACTAACCTTCCGGCAACCCTTATGGAATTGTAAATTGCTTTTTCGCTTGATTTGCCGTGGCAGATAATAACAGGCCCGTTAACACCTAAAAGCGGCGCACCGCCGTATGTATCAGGATCTGTATTGTGCTTTACCGCCCTGAAAGCAGGCTTGGCTATCAAAGCACCCAAAGCGGCAATAGGGCGTTTTTTAAGTTGGGTTTTAATCATTTCAAAAAGGGATTTTGCCAACCCTTCCGAAAGTTTTAATACGATATTTCCGACAAAGCCGTCGCAGACTACGACATCAATCATACCGCTGTGAACATCCCTGCCTTCAATATTACCGTAATAATTAATCCCCAAACTTTTTATATGCTTAGTTACTTCTTTGATAAGAAGATTACCTTTACCTTCTTCTTCCCCTATGGATAAAAGCCCTACAAGCGGGCTCGGTATTCCATAAGCGATATTGCTGTAAATACTGCCCATAACAGCAAATTGAAGCAAATTTACGGCTTTACAATCGGCATTAGCACCTGCATCAACTATCAGAGCAACACCGCGCTGCGTAGGCATAGGTGATGCGATTGCAGGCCTTTCAATGCCCTTTATTCTGCCAAGGCCGAATAAGCCTGCCACCATTGTCGCACCGGAATTACCGGCGGAAATCATAGCATCAGCCTTGCCTGTCTTGA
Organism: Candidatus Proelusimicrobium bovinum; assembly: GCA_902791965.1. GTDB lineage: Bacteria > Elusimicrobiota > Elusimicrobia > Elusimicrobiales > Elusimicrobiaceae > Proelusimicrobium > Proelusimicrobium bovinum. The sequence continues at coordinate 6,823 of CADAXZ010000016.1, forward strand.
CTAAATCCGCACATACTACGATGCTGGCATTTTTTTTACTGCGGCATTCCCTTGCGGGGGAAGCAGCCATATCAATAAATTCAGGCGCGTGTATGACGGAAACTTTCCTTTCGTCATACTTTCCGGCATTGTCAAGTTCCTGTTTGATGATATTACTGTCGCCGACAAGAATGACCTCAAAGCCAAAATCCTCAACCGCCTTCAAAGCGCCGAGGACATTTGGTTTCGCGCCGAAATCTCCGCCTAAAGCATCAAGTGCTATACGCATAGAATTTATTTAGCCGTATCGGCTTTATCTTTTTTTACTTTAACTTCGGTTACAGGTTTACCGTCATAAAAACCGCATTTCGGGCAAACATTATGAGGTAATCTCATCTCCCCGCAGTTGGAGCAGGGTATTACATTTACTGCTTCCAATTTGGAATTAGAAGATCTTCTCAAATCTCTTCTTGATCTGGTGTGCTTTCTCTTTGGATTAGGCATTTGTTCTTCCTCACTTAAATCAGCAAAATTACTTTTGCTTTATTACTTTTTTGAAAATTTATCCTTTAAACAGGCAAATTGCGAGAATTCAGGTCCTTTACAATCGCAAGAAACCTCATTTCTATTACAACCGCAAAAAGGACATAAACCCTTACATTCTTCGGAACACAAGTTTTGTATTCCGTTAATTAATGCAAGCGTTTGCCTGATTAAATACATTATATCAATTATTTCGGCTTTAGTGGAATATAATTGAGAAAATTCCTCTTTAAACTTCTTATCAAAAGGCTTTAAACAGCGCGAACATTCAACCTCGCTTATTCCGCTTACGCAACCGTTTACAAGAACTTCTTTTGATAATAAAGAAAAACTTAATATTATTTCTATTTTCTTAATTATTCCTGCACTGTCTTTACAATCTGCAAAATCTTTAGCATTTAACACACACGAGCATTTAAGCCCGCCCATATCAATAATGTCTTTAGTTTTAAAAATTAAATCTGACGGTATTTCGTAATCCGTATATTTCATAATAACTTTATAGTCCTTTCTATTTGGGAAGCATCAGGTAAACCGTGCCCTTGCCATTTCTGCACAAGGCCGGGCTGGCCTACGCTGATTCTTGCCATAATCTCATAAACCTGTCTTGGCGAAGGCAAAGTGCCGAATTTTTCTTTATATGCCTCCTGAATCAAAGCCGCAATGCCGCTTATATAAGGGGCGGCAAAAGATGTCCCCTTTACCCAAGTGTATCCACCATTAATTGCGGGAGCATAAACTGCCGAAGCCGGCGCTGTAAAACCAAGCCCCGCCCCGTAGTTTGACATATCATAAATTTGCCTTGTAGGGCGCAAACCTCCGACGGCGATAACAAAATCATAAGCAGCGGGATAAGCAAGGCCCTCCTTGTGATTATTCCCAGAAGGGGCAACTATAACTATACCCGCATTATAAGCATCTTGAAAGGCTTTTCTTACGGTTTCATCATCTTCGCTAAGGCCATAACTTACATTAATTATACTTATAGGACTTTGCGGATGGAGTTTATTATATTCCAATATACGCCCTACCGCTTTTGCTATATTTATATTATTTGTACTGCCTCTATCGTCGGTAATTTTATAAATTTTCATTCTTACGCGCGGCGCAACGCCGGAAAATCCGCTCCCTTCCGGCCCGCATCCGCCGATTATCCCCGCTATTGCTGTTCCGTGTCCGTAAGCATCATAATCATAATCAACGCCGGATATATTCAACACATCAACAGAACCCGGACAAAATTGTTCATGTGATACTACGCCCGAATCCAATACCGCAACATTTATCCCCGCACCTGTATATCTGACTTTATCAAGCCCCATAGCCCTGATACCCCAATTTTTATTTTCAGGGTCAGCGGCATCTGCAAATGAAGGGTTATAGCCTCCGGCGACAGTTGTCTGGTGGTATACAGGTATATTAGGATTTGTAGGCCTGTCATACATATAAAAAGTATTGCCGTTGATTGTGGTTTGCCTTACCCCTGGCTGATTTATTATATTAGCGCTGCGCTGTTTTTGTTGTTCGTCGTCATAAGGATTATTTTGATTGGGAAAAGTTCCGCGGTTCATATCCTTAAGGCTTTTTTGTGCAAAAACGCAAGAGGCACATAATAGTAAAATGAAAGGTAATAAATATTTTATATTCATAAAAATCTCCCGTATATACGGATTTTAAAAACTATTTCCATTTTATGCAAATAAGTTTTATAATAGTATTATAAATTATTTAAGGAGGCAGTACAACAAATGAAGAAGTTAATTGCAGTATTTGCATTACTCGCTGTACTCGGCTTGAATTCTTATGCAAGCCCTTTCAAGTTATCACTCTTTGGTGATATTGCTGTTCCCCAAACAGAAGAAGCCAATGTAGTTATCGGTTTAATTGACAACCACACCCCGACCGTAAAAGGTGTTGACTTGAACTTCATCTCCGCAAGAGCAGATGAACTCTATGGTTATCAATGGTCATATATCTATAACAGAGCCACCAAATTACGCGGTGCACACGGTGCTATTTATTCTACCACTGAAGACGGTATCGGTGCACAGTTAGGTTTGGTAAACAATGCAGGCGAAATGACAGGCGTACAGTTCGGTTTCGTTAACATTGCCCAAAACCTTACAGGTTTACAACTCGCTTTTGTAAACTATGCAAGCAACCTTGATAAAGGTTTACAGTTAGGTTTATTAAATATTTGCCCCAACGGCTGGTTACCTGCTATGGTAATCGTCAACGGCAGATTTTAGTTTATAACAAATCTGTAAAGCCCTTCCTTACGGAGGGGCTTTTTTTATGCTATAATATCTGTATGCGGGATAAAAACGGCGCAAAAAATCAGTAAATCAAATGCCGTTTTTACAAAGCATTGGCAGCGTGCCGCTATAGGTATCCCCTACCTAAATTTTGGCCCGCGCCGACACAAGGAGAATAAAATAATGAGCAATATATCAATGAAGGCTATGTTAGAAGCCGGGGTGCACTTTGGCCACCAAACCTCAAGATGGAATCCTAAAATGAGCCGTTATATCTTCGGTGAAAGAAACGGTGTTCACATCTTAGACTTACAAAAAACCGCCAAGGAATTAAAAAAAGCCTGCGCTTATATTAAAGAAGAATCTAAAAAAGGTTCTAAATTTTTATTTGTAGGCACAAAAAAACAAGCACAGGAAGCAATCAAAACTGAAGCCCAAAGAGCAGGATGCCCCTGCATCCACGAAAAATGGCTGGGCGGTACTTTAACCAACTTTCAGACCGTAAGAAAATCAGTAGAAAGAATGGCCGAACTTGAAAAATGGGAAGCAGAAGGCGTTTTAAAAGCAATTTCTAAAAAGGAAGCGTCAAGATTAACCAAAGAAATGAACCGCTTAAGAAAATTGCTCGGCGGCATCAAAGATATGAAAACCCTTCCCGATATACTTTTCGTAATTGACCCAGTTGATACGCAAGGTGCAATCAGAGAAGCCAAAATTTTAAATATCCCCGTAGTAGCCGTCTGCGATACCAACGCCGACCCCGATAATATTACTGTACCAATACCGGGCAACGACGATGCTGCAAGATCAATCAAATTATTCTGTATGGCTGTGGCAGATTCCATAATTGAAGGCAGGAATGAAAATGCCGCCCCCGCAGAGCAGAAAGTTGAAGAAGCCGCAGAAGAAAAACCGGTTGAAAATCCGGTAATGGCAGAGGTACTTAGCGCTGCCGTTGAAGAAAAAGAGCAAGAAACCGCACCCGTAGCCGAAGCCGAAACTAAACAAGAAGCCAAAGCAGAAGCGGAACAAACCGTAGCGGAAAAGGCTGAAGAAGGCAAAGAAGAAAAGAAAGCCAAAAAAACTACGGCTAAAAAAACTGCTGCCAAAAAAACTACGGCTAAAAAAACCACTAAAAAAGCGGAAGATAAACAAGAAGTAAAAGAAGAAACTGCCGCTTAAGTTTTATTTTCCCCGCCTTGTAAAAGGGCGGGGAATTATAAGGAGAATTTAATTTTTTATGTCAATTTTAGAAAATATTAAAGTTTTAAGAGAAAAGACAGGTGCCGGCCTCGGCGCTTGCAAACAGGCTTTAACGGAGTGCAATAACGACATTGAAGCCGCAGTAACCTTTTTAAGGAAAAAAGGTCTTGCAGATATGGCAAAACGCGCCGGAAGAGAAACTAAAGAAGGCAGGCTTTCCGTTAAAGTATCTGCCGACGGAAATACTTTTGCTATGGCATATTTAGGCTGCGAAACGGACTTCGTAGCAAAAACCCCTGATTTTATCAGCCTTGTTGATAAAATAGCCGATTATATGCTTGCCAACCCCGATATTGCCGATTACACCGCCGACCAGCATATTAAAGATATGATAGCGGAACTCGCCCCGAAATTCGGTGAAAATGTTTCCTTTACAAAAGCAGTTTGCTGGAAGAAAGGCGAAGGCTGCGGCGTAATTAACTACTACATACACTCCGATAATAAAAAAGGTGCTTTGGTAGAAATGGTATGCGATAAAACCAACGGATGCTGCGGTAAAAAAGAAGAAATTAAAGATTTTGCCCGCGCTATCGCTATGCAGGGTGTAGGTATGGTAGCACAATATCTTAACGAAAGCGAAGTCCCAGCCGAAGTTATTGAAAAGGAAAAAGATATTGCTATTACCCAAGCCAAAAACGAAGGTAAACCCGAAGCCGCTATTGAAAAGATGATTCCCGGAAGGATTAAAAAATTCTTTAAAGATGTCTGTTTGCTTGATCAGCCTTCTATTAAAGACAATAAAAAATCCGTACAGCAAATCATTGACGAAAAAGGCAATGAATTAGGCCTTAAACTTACGGTAAAAAGATTCGTAAGATTTTAGTTAATATTTGATTAAAATCTGCCCCCGTCAAAAATGAACTAAAAAGTTTGGCAATTATTTAAACTTTAGAGGTTCAGTTAAAAGACGGGGGTTATTATATATTAAACCGTATATTTCCTATTTTTTATAAAAGAGGAACTACGGTAATGAACTGTATTAAAATTTAAGTTATAATATTGTTATGAAAAGACTTATATTTTTATCTTTATTAGCCGCTTTGTTTATATTGCCTGTCAAACTAAGCAGCCAAGAAAATGAACTTTCCCCTTTTACTATTACTGTTAAAGGGCTTGCGCCTATATTGATATTAAAAACACCCCAACAGGCTGACATTATTGCCATAATAAATATTAAAGGTACTGATAATGCAATTACAGTTTTACAGAATGTCCAAGCCCAAAAAGCAATACAACAGGGTGCAGATTCCGAAATTACTTTAATGCTGTCTAAAGCAGATACGGAAACTCTCAACAATTTAGAAAAAACTTACGGCTCTGAGCCTAAAACATTTTTGATGACAATAAGGAATAATATAGATTCGCAACAATATAATATGCAGCCCGTAAGTTTAGAAAGTTTATTCAGGTAAAAATATGAAATATATGAAATCACTAATTGCAGTTTTAGTTTTTTTAATTGCTTTTGTATCCCTTAATGCAGAGGCGGTAAATGATTTGTTTTTAGGGCAAAAAATCCCGTTTTCTTACAGGGCATTTCCTTTGGAAATATCAGCCGAAGAAGCCTCAATGGTAAGTGCCGGCAGCCGCATAGATATTTTAATGACATTTCAGGCAATGCTTAAAAGAAGCGGACGCAGTATATCTCAAAAAGGTGAAATTGTTACGGTAACTTTGCTGCAAAACATACTTGTTTTGGAAACATCAAAAATACAAAACAAGAATTATATTTTTGTAAATATAACCCCCAGAGATGCCCAATATTTGGCCCTTGCGCAAGAACAGACTTTAAATATATCTTTGCGTAATCCAAAAGACAGAAAAATTGCCCCTATGCCTGTGGCTTTTACGGAGGATTAAATGAAGAAACTTTTTATCCTTTCTTTAATCTCTTTTATTCCAACCGCACTTTTTTGCCAAAGTGTCTATACCAATGTTTTTGAAGCAAAACAAGACATAAAAAAAGGCTCATTGATTTCGGTTGAAAATGTAATGGCTACTACAAAGCAAAAACAGGTAAATATTGAAACTTTGGAAGAATTTAAAACAATAGAAGAATTATTTACAAACACACGCTTTAAACTTTTTGCTTCGCAAGATATTTTAAAAGGTGATTTAATAACACCGCAAAATACTGCTTACACAGCATTTAAAAAACCCGTCTTGGACAGACAGATAAAACCTGACACAAGGCTTTATGCACTGCCCACGCCGTTTAATGCAGAGCAAAAAATTAAAGCAGTGGATATACTTTTCAAATCAGACGGACAATTAAAGACTTTAGCCGCTAATGTAAAAGTTTTGGGCAAAAGACGGATAAAGAAAAAAATTATCGTTTATATCCAGACTGATCCGCTGACTATACAAAAAATCTGCTCTTACAGAGAAAAAGGAACTTTAGCGGTAAAAATTTCCGATAACCAATCCGATAAGTAAATTTTAATCTGTATTTATATTTCCACGCCAAAATTAGCAGACTATTGCTTTATTTGCTAAAATTGGCTATAATATTTCTACGGCCTTTCAAGGGGTAAAGATTTATGAATATGATAAACGATATTAAACAAGAAAATATATATCCGGTAAATTTACCGGCCATTACCATCAGGGATGTAGTAATGTTTCCGGGGATGTCTTTGCCGATTTCAGTTAACAGAGCGAAATCTGTTATGGCTATTGACCTTGCTCTGGCAAGTACAGGCAAATATATAATAGCCTTATCACAAAAACATGCGGAAATTAACGACCCGAAAACAGAAGATATTTATAAATTCGGCGTATTGGCGGAAATTACACAATCTTTAAAAATGCCTGACGGCAGTATGCAGGTTTTTTTGCAGGGTATAGCAAGAGCAAAAATAAATGATTTGCAATTCAACCCAATAGCAAAATGCTGGTATGCAAACGCACAATACCCTTCTGACAACACCGAAACAGATGCGGAAGTTAAAGCACTTATGCGCCAGACATTAGACCAATTTGAAGAATATGCTATGGTAACAAGGCGCTTGCCTATTGAAGGTGTTTCTTTTTTAAGACAAATTGAAGAACCCTCTAAACTTGCCGATACTATTGCTTCTAACATAATAGCCAAAACACAGGACAGACAGGATATTTTGGAAACCGTAGCGGTTAAGCCTCGTCTTGAAAAACTTTTAAAACTGCTTGCAAGTGAAGTGGAAATTCTTTCACTTGAAGAAAAAATCCACAAAAAAGTAAGAACGCAAATAGAAAAATCCCAAAAGGAATATTATCTTAACGAGCAGATGAAAGCAATCCAAAAAGAACTGCGCCAAAAAGATGATTTCCAAAAAGATTTGGACGAATTAAGGGCGAAAATCAAAAAAAATAATCTCCCCCCTTATGCAGCCGAAGCCGCCAATAAAGAAATTGACAGGCTTTCAAAAATGGCGCCGTTTTCGCCGGAATCTACAGTTTCAAGGACTTTTCTTGATTGGTTGGTCAATATGCCTTGGGCTGTTTCTACCGAAGATATTTTGGATATAAATAAAGCCAAAGAAATGTTAAACCAAGACCATTACGGCCTTGATAAAGTAAAAGAAAGGATTTTGGAATATATTGCAGTACGCCAATTAACCAAAAGCCTTAAAGGGCCTGTGCTTTGCTTTGTAGGGCCACCGGGAACAGGTAAAACCTCAATAGCAAAATCTATTGCAAAATCCATAGGAAGAAAGTTTATAAGGATGTCCTTGGGCGGCGTGCGCGATGAAAGCGAAATCCGCGGGCACAGACGCACTTATATAGGCTCTATGCCCGGGCGCATTATACAAGGTATCAGCAAAGCAAAAACAAACAATCCTGTTTTTCTGTTAGACGAAATTGATAAAATGGGTTCGGACTGGCGCGGCGATCCGGCGGCAGCCTTATTGGAACTTTTAGACCCTGAACAAAATAAAGATTTTGTTGACCATTATCTTGATGTACCTTTTGATGTATCCAAGGTAATGTTTATAACTACGGCAAACTCTTTATCTTCAATCCCTATAACTTTGCGCGACCGTTTGGAAATTATTGAATTTTCCGGTTATACGCATTACGAAAAGCGCGAAATAGCCAAACGCTACCTGTTGCCAAGACAGATGAAAGAACACGGCCTTAGCGAAGGTACTTTAACGATAGATACCCCCGCGCTTGATGCAATTATGCGCGAATATGTAAGAGAAGCAGGCGTGCGTAATTTTGAGCGTGAAATAGGCACAATTTGCCGCAAGGCTGCAAAAGAATATCTGGAAAAGAAAAAACCTATTAAAGTTAATGCCAAAAATCTTAATAAATTTTTGGGCGTTCCCAGATATTCAAACACCTTTGCGGAAGAAAACGGCATAGGAATATCAACAGGCCTGGCGTGGACTTCCGTAGGCGGGGAAACTTTAGCCATAGAAGCCACAAAATTTGACGGGAAGGGACAACTTATCCTTACGGGCAAACTTGGCGATGTAATGAAAGAAAGCGTACGCGCTGCTTTAAGTTTTATCAGAAGCAAAGGCTACGGCAAAAAATTCAAGTTTGACAAGAATGACTTTCATTTACACTTCCCAGAGGGTGCAGTACCAAAAGACGGGCCTTCGGCCGGTACTGCAATATGCACTGCGCTTTTAAGCGTAATTTGCAATAAACCCGTTAAAAAAGGTATTGCAATGACAGGTGAAATTACTATAACCGGCAGAGTGCTTCCCGTCGGCGGTATTAAGGAAAAATTCCTTGCTGCTTACAGAGAAAACATCAAAACGATTCTCTACCCTAAAGAGAATGAAAAAGATGTTTCCGAAATACCTGAGCAGATAAGAAAAGAACTTAAACTTATCCCCGTTACCAAAATGGAAGAAGTTATAAAAGTAGTATTCGGCAAGTTATAAAATTGCTACAATATTATAAAAGGAACAAACACCCCTTTTTAAAAGGGGTGTTTTAAATTAAACAAGGAGATACAGTAATGAATTATATTAAAAATCTGTTTATGGATTTTAAAAACTTTGCCGTAAAAGGCAATATGGTAGATATGGCAGTCGGTATCATTTTAGGTGCCGCTTTTAACGGTGTGGTAAATTCAATCGTTACCGATTTGATTATGCCGCCCATCAGCCTGCTTTTGGCTAAAATAAACTTCAGCGGGTTATTTTTTACGCTTAAAGACGGTTCCGCCGTTGCCGGGCCTTATGCCTCTATAGATGCCGCAAAAGAAGCCGGTGCCGTAATTTTAAATTTGGGTGCTTTTGTAAATACTGCAATCAGTTTTGTTATTACCGCTTGGGCTGTATTTATGTTAGTTAAACTTGTAAGCAAACTGAGAAAAGAACCCGCCCCCGTGGAAGCCGTACCTACCACAAAGGAATGTCCTTTCTGCAAAAGCACTATCAACATCAATGCGACAAAATGTCCGCATTGTACTTCCGAACTTAAATAAGCCGCCATTTCCCATTAAAAACCCCGCGTCCATAAACGGCAGCGGGGTTTTATTTTTTTGCATCCGGTAAAGTTAGTTATAGGCACACATTGATAAATTTGGTACAGTGCCGCTTATACCGAGTTTGTTTTTCATTTGGGTACAAATTTTCAGAGAAGCCGACAAATAATACTCCCTATTAGCCCCGAATATACAACAGCTATTGAAGGAATGGGCACAAGTGGTTGCAGCACCGGATACCAAATAATCACTTGCCTTACAACAATAGCAAGAACCCTCATCTAAAAGTTGATTTGTACCGTAAGTATTGCTGCAGCCTTTTTTTGCAGGTTTGGCTGCTGCTGTCCCACTTATATCCGCTTTTGCAAGTACAAGTGCCGCTCCAACTGCTCCAACTGCCGTATGAACAACTGCCGCAA
>CADAXZ010000017.1:0-16658 GCA_902791965.1 Candidatus Proelusimicrobium bovinum
CACAGATTGAGAACCTAACAGTTTAGTGCCGTCTGCGACAGCGCCGCTCTGTACCCATTGGGAAGTACTTTCGTCAAATAATACTGTACCTTGCGCAACAGCACCGGAAAACACATCAAAATTATTCCCTATGCCATAAACTACAAAATTGCTTGCATAAGCACTTGAAACAGTAAACGAACCGTATTCGTTAGTTCCCTCAATAACAGTACTGTTATTTATATCCAAGGTATCTGTTTCTATAATACCGCCGGAATTTTGTATTACATTAAAAGAACTTCCTCCGTTAATAACAGTATGCCTTCCGCCGATATTAACAATAAAATTACTTGCTATGCCGTCTTGAAGGGTAATAGCCTCTCCGCTTTGGTTAATACCTGAAACAAAAGTATTATTGCCGGAAGATATTTTTTCTACCACTACATTTATATTACCGCTTTCAAGTTGTGCAACATTATATGAACTGCCGCCCGAAAGCACATTATGAAATCCGCCGCTGCTTACGATAAAATTACTTGCTACACCGGCAGAATAATAAAAATCCGCGCCGCTTTGGTTTTCCCCTGTCATAACGGTGGTATCACCTGACTGCACAGTAATATTTACCATTGCCCCTTCATATAAAACAGCATTAATAGAACTTCCGCCCTCTTCTATGGTCTGGCTTGCACCGCTGTATAAAACAGTATTATCTGCAATACCACAAGAACCTACGAACTGGCTTCCGCCGGAACTTACTATTGTACTATCTGCAATACCTCCGGAGAAAATTACCTGTATACCGTCTTTTATTTCTGTAATAAAAGATGAACCGCCCTCATAAACATATTGGACGCCATTACTTATTACAGTCTGAACTGCTAAACCGCCTTCTGAAATATTTTGAGTTCCTTCTTCAATTATAGTGCTTTGTACTACGCCGCCGGATGAAACATTATTATATCCGCCCTTTATAATATTTTTAATGGCAGAACCGCCGGAATATACATCTTGCACACCAGATTCGTAAATTACAAAATTGCTTGCTACCCCGCCGCTTAAAGAAAACGCACCGCTTTCATTAATACCGTTTATTTCCGTTAAGGAATCACTTGTTATATCCGCATAAATATTCCCGCCGGAAAGTTGCGTAATATCTAAAGAAGATGCGCCTTCATCTACTGTATGGCTGCCGCCTGAACTTACAATAAAATTGCTCGCTATACCGCCGCTTAAAGAAAATGCGCCGGAATCATTTGTCCCCGATACAACCGTTCCGTCTGCGGTATCTATAAGGACATTAACATTACCTTGATTTTGGGAAATACCCGTTACAACAGCCCCGCTTGAAATGTTAAGTGTAGCACCGCCATCTAAAGTAATATTTGCAGCACTGCCGTCTTCTATATACCCAACAGCGGAAGGACCGTCTGCAATTACGCCGCTTACTTCCCCGCCGCCGCTTATGTGCATATAAGCAAAATTATTTAAAGTAATATTTTGCGCACTGCCGCCGTATACATAAACCTCGCCTCCGCGGCTTACCGTAGTACCGCTGGCAGAACCGCCGCCGTAAATTATCTGTGCCGCAGAGCCAGGCTCGGAATCGCTGTTAGGAGCGCTTACGCCGTCTATTTCTGTATTTGTAGCAATACCGCCGGCAGATATTATCTGTTTGGCATATTTATTTAAAAAAGCCCCGTCAGCGCTTCCTCCGGAATTAACTACCTGTACAGCATCAAAACCTACTATTTCCCCTGAAACAATACGCGTAGCACCCGATAAAGAAGTATCACTTGCCACAGCACCGCTGCCCACTATCTGAGAAGCATTATACCCCACAAGGCTTGTATCATAGGATTTTGCACCTTCCCCTTCCAATGATAAAATACCGCCGCTGATATATAAATTGTGGGCTACCCCATCCTGCACCAAGAAATATCCGTTATAGTTAGAGCCGGAAACATAAGTAGAACTGTCCCCTCCGTAAACAGTCATATTTACAGTACCGCTTATATCCTGTTCTACCCCAGAAACCCTTGCACCGGAAGCAATATTTAATACCCCGTTATTTAAAACTGTACTGTAAACAACAGCACCGGAACCTACATTTTGACTGCCGCCTTCCAAAACCGTACTGTAAGTCATACCGCCGGAAGATAAACTTTGGATACCGCCGCTGTTTACTATTGTATTATTTGCAGTACCGCCAAATTTTACTATTTGGCTTCCGCCGTTATTTATAATAAAATTGGTAGCAATACCGCTTTGCAAATTAAAACTGCTGGCCGCCTGGTTAGTACCGCTTATATAAGTACTTGTATCCGTACCGTCAACGACAGCATTTATGTTCCCGCCGAAACTCTGCACTATATTTATCGCGCTTCCGCCGGAAGATACATTCAAATATCCGCCGTCATTAACTATAAAACCGCTTGCTACACCGTTTGAAAGCAAAAGGCCCGATTCTTTTTCATTATATCCGGTAATATATGTGTTGCTGTCCCCGCCAATAACATCAGCATTGATATTGGCATAAACATTTTGGATAACATCTATTGAACTGCCGCCGGAAAGCACCGTTTGCGTACCGTGATGCTGTAAAACCGTACCGCTGGCATAACCGCCGGAAGATAACAACTGCAAACCTAAAGAATTAACCGTAGTGTCCAAAGCAGAACCGCTGAACAAAACTATCTGGGACCCGCCGGAAGCGACAATACCGTTGCTTACTACCGCACCGGAAGAAATAACTTCCACACCGCCTATAACTATATCCCCGTCAACAATTGCACCGTCTGCAATAAACTTCTTTCCGCCGGAAGATATTGTAGTACTGTTTGCTATGCCTGCGGAACTAACATAAAATTCCCCGCCGCTGTTTACTGTTGTATAATTTGCCGTTCCGCCTTGTAAAATAATTTGAGAGCCTGCCGACATTACCGTAGTACTATTGGCAATACCTCCGCTTGAAACAACCTGCGAACCGTGTGAATTTATTACAGTACTGTTTGCTGTGCCGTCTTCTTTTACCGTTTGTACGCCGCCTGCATAAATTATAGTGCCCTCGGCAGTTCCGCCGGAAGATACATTCATCCAGCCGTTAGAATTGATTATAAAATTGCTTGCTACATTATCTTGCAGAGATACGGTTTCTCCTTCTTGGTTTGTGCCGGAAAGGTAATTCATATCATAACCGCCGCCGACATCAACATTCAAATTACCGCCGGAATTTTGTACTACATAAAAAGCACTTCCGCCGTTAAGTGTTAAATCCCCGCCGCTGTTTACCGTTGTACTTACGGCACTGCCTACAACATATTGCCAGCCGCCGCTGTTTACTGTTGTACTGCTTACCGTCCCGCAGACATTTTGTAAACCGTTGGCATTTATAGTAGTATTACCGGCAGTACCGCAAACCGTTTGAGTACCGCCGTTTATGACAGTATTTAAAACATTTCCGCCGATATAAACAGATTGGTTGCCGCCGGAAATATTTGTATTATCGGCATAGCCGCCGGATGAAACATCTTGTAAACCTGCAAAATTTATTGTCGTATCTAAAGCACTTGCACCTTCTAATACAGTTTGAGTGCCGCCTTCATTTATTGTTGTAGAACTTACATAACCGCCTGATACTATTTGCTGCCCGCTGCTGTTTATTACAGCCGAGATTGCCAAACCGCCGCCGTAAATATATTCCTTACCGCCGCTGTTTGCCGTAGTGTTTATCGTACTGCCGTAAACATAAATATTGCTGTCCTGCGCAGTTAATCCTGTTGAAGTTTCCCCCGCACTTACTGTAATATCCGCATAAGCCGGCAAAGCCATATTGTTGGCTAACATTGCCCCTACTGTCGCTGTATAAACAACCCTTCTGCCGCCGTAATAAATGCGTGATACTATCCTTGCCCCTAAACCTTGGCTTGATACGCAATATGTGCTTAATACGGCAGCACTGCGGCTGTTGCAATATTCCTGTTCCAAATTACGGACACAGGCACTTGAATATATGTCGGTTATTTTTTTATGGGGCATAAACTCTCCTGTTTATTTTACTGCTTTATCATCTTTAGGGGCTGTTAAATTATAATCTTTCATCAACTGCTTTATATGCCCGATTACCTGCTTGCCGGTTATCAGGCGGGTACATTCGTATTGGCGGTCGGTATCTTTAAATTTAGGACACCAGAAAAAATCGTAATGGTCAAAATTTACATTTACATTATCCCAGCAGCCTTTGCAACCGTGGCTGCTGTAAACACGGTAAGGAGTGTAAAATTCACATATCGGTAAAGTAAAACCGCTTATCATTATTATAGGTTTATGCGTACACCACGCAAGCCAACTCAGTCCAGATGACAGACCTATAAAAAAATCTGCGTGTTCTATAAGTTCCACACGCTCCTGCAACGGCAGATTACCCGTAAAATCTTCTGCGTCGTGCGGCATCCTGTTCCATACAAATTTATGCCCCACTATCGGCTCTTTATCTATACACAAAACCCTATAACCCAATTCTTTAAGATAGGCTACCACCTGTTCCCAGCCATATCCGTTATTCCACATCTTAGCCTGCGAACTTGATTTTGTGGCGATACAGACATATCTTTCTTTAATTTTGCGTTTACTGCCAAGTTTAACACGCGGGGCTTCTTCCCTAGGGTCAACTCCCAAAATATAACCGGCGGTTTTGTGCAAACCTACTTGCCGGAAATCTATCGGCTGGTATGTATCGTTGGCTTTAAAAAACAAGCCTAACATATAACTTGCATAAGGCTTTTCAAAACGGACTTTGCCGGGCATCTTACTGAAAAATAACTGAGGGTACTGTGCCTCAAAAAGGTTGGCTAAATTTTCCCCCATCGTAAGTTCCACAGCGCATTGATGTTTCTTTTGGAATCTTTCCGCATAGGGCAGCCAGCCTATAATATCACCCAAAGTACCTACGGGGAATTTTATTTGTACTTCCTTTCCTTTTAAGTCAAGCGTATGGTTTAAAACGGGTTCTTTTTCCCCGCGCACCCAAACACGCAGGCGGAAAGGAATATAATATTTTTTACTGCTCAGTACCCAGCCTTCATCGGCATCACAAACAAAAATGATATTATCGCTTTCGGCATCTTCTATCTGAACATGCCATTTGCCTTTGGGCAACAAAATGCGGGCGCCGTCGTTAAAATCATAGCGGATACCCATAGGTCCTTCCTGCGTTGGTATAGGCGGGACAGGTACAATAAACGGATTTGCCGGTTTTCCGGCAGAAATATTTACCGAAGCAGTTACATCAGTTGCAGCCTGCGCACTTGAACTTACTGCTGCTAAACCTTGGTTTTCCGCAGGATTGGCTGCACTATTTATAACTTCGCTTGACACAACGGTATTTTGGTTATTACTTTCAGACATAAAATCTCCTAACAAGGCTAAAACAAGATATGAGATACCCTCTCGCCTACTTATACCTCTTATCATATAATATATATCATATTATGGTAGAATATTCCAAATATTTTATAAATGCCAAGCAATGTAGATTTAAAATGCTTTTTTAAATCTGTTATAATGCGGCTATTCTCTTAATCAGAGGTTAATATATGAAATATTTTATAGCCGCTTTAATGCTTGTTATTTTCTTAATAACAACTGTTTTTTGTTTAAAATTAAACCGTAGTGTAAAGCAGATTAATGTCAGTAATACTCCAAATACGGAAAATAAACCCGAAAAGAAAAATAAATCCATTTTCAAAATACAGCCAAAAGACGACACCGAAAAAAGAGCCCGTGCTTTAGCCAAAGCCGCAAGCCGCTATAACGGCAAACAGGCTTTAGGATATATATCAACTTACTCAAGAAACGAAGAAGAAATGTACCGTGCTTTGGAAATATTAACCGGCAAAGACATAAATGACGAAGAAAACCTTTATAAAAAACAGCAGCAAACAGCACAACCCGACGCCCATACTGATAATTTAAGCCAATCAAAGCAAGAAATTTCAAATCACCAGCAAACTATGATTGTCGGACAAACCCCGAACACAGAAGAAAAAACAATTAAAAATGATACTGTTCCGTCATCCGCACAATCTGATGATACTAATTATCGGGACGATTCAGTTATTTCAGATTTATCGCTTGCCGTTATACAAGCAAATAACCAACAGGTGTCCGAACTTATTAAACAAGGGGCTGATGTAACCCAACGGGATAAAACAGGCTACACTCCGTTAATGTATGCCGTTATATACGGACATACCGATATTGTAAAGCAACTGCTTGCCGCTAAAGCAGATGTAAATGCTATCCTACCGCTACCTTCCCAAAGCGGCAATGCTTCCCATTTAAGCATATTACAAATCGCCCGTACGAATAATCATACGGATATTGTAAATCTTTTACTTTCTGCCGGCGCAAAGGATTAAATTATGAAGAAGATATTTTCTGTTTTAATGTCATTTGTTTTATTAAATGCCACATGCAGCACCTTTACAAAAAACAATAACAGCGTATTGAAAACGGCACAAATTTCAAATACCGGCACAGATAATACCGCAGTAAATATTAAGCAGATAGATTTGCAAAATGACAAAATAAAATATTATGATAAACAATTTAGAAAATATATTAAAAAACATTTCCCTTCACAAGAAAACAGAACATCCCGTTTGTATTACGACTATATAGCAAAAATATCGCAACAAAAGCCATTAGCAAAAATTACGCGCCAAGATGAAGATTACATTTTATTATTTTTAGACAAGAATACGGCAAAAGCATTTACCTATGATATGCAAGGAAACCTTTTCGGCTGGGCAGAGGAAGAAATTTTTAAAAATACATCTTCTGAATTACTTGTTGCTTTTTATGATTATAGGATTACAAATACCAATAACACACAATATGCTCAAGGAGATATAAAATATATTCTCTTTTTATATATAGACACAAAAAACAAACACTATGTACAGTTTATTTATGATGAAAACAATCTTATAAAATGTGCACAAATTGATAATGAAATATATACGGAATCTGACAGAGATAACCTGCTTATAAACCCATCTTATTATCCGGTAAAACATTTAGATTATGACAAATCCGACAAAGGTTCTTTTCCTGTTGTTGAAGTTGCAGAAGGCACACTGCAATTAGGCATAAGCGCTGCTGTTATAGCCTCTGCACTTTCTTACCTGCCCGCTTGGATATGGATAGGATATGTAGCCGCAGGCGCTCTGCCTTGGACTATACTAATGTTTAGCGTAAAATAGTTATACAGTTTATATTTATGCAGACTTAAGCATAGTTGCCTTAGCGTTGCCGTATTACCTTTATATGGGTTATTTATTTTATATAAACTTAATATTATCTCTTAAAGCAACTCCAAACAGAATCTGTATAAACTTTGTTTCGCGAGGACTTCTTTAACTGTTTCTTCTGCCAAGTTTTTTTGTACTCTTTGGGGTTTTGTAAATAAATATCTAAACTGGCCCAAATTTCCTGCTCAACCCAAAAGTAATGAAATGACGGGCAGATTTCAATTTTGTGCTTATCCATTGTAAAACTCGGGCGGATTTTTACAATATATGTATCCTGTTTTAACAAGTCCGCCAAAAACTCTAAAATATGCCAATTACTATAATGAGCCCGTATATAAACTATTTTGTTTTAAATCTTTATAACAAATACCGCAGTTTAAGTACAAGTCTTTAAGTGTAATACCGCCGGAGATATTCTTATTTTCCCGCCAATAAATTACCGCTAAATTATTAAGCGCATACACATCATCAGGCACACGGTAAAGATACTCCTGATAATTACTTTTTGCAAGTTGGTATTTTTTCTGTTTAATATAATTTTGCGCACGGTAATTATACTGAGGCGGACGGCAAAATAACCAGCAAAACAGCCCTATACATATTGTTAAGGCAATAACCGTACCTTGCAGCGGGAACTTTTTTGTACAAAATCATATTGCTTAAAATCTGGCAGTTCGTAATTTTCTTTTAAAATATCCCATACCTGGCTAATATTATCGGTAATATCGCAAAGAACTTTTTGTCCCATTATAAAATTGCGCAGTTTAATACAGGCGGCCTCGTTCTGCCAGCCGAACACATGCGCCCAAATGATTTTATGTTTTGTGTTCACACCTACTGCGGCATTTATTGTATTACGTTTGCCGTTATTCCAATATTGCTGCCAGAGCATCGCTTTGCTTGCTTCGGTATTTTCCAACACGATAAAATTAAGTTTAATATTTTTCTCGCGCATCCAGCAGTTGTAATCAGTAATTTCATCATCTAATTCTTCCACATCTTGCCCTTTGGCAGTTCCGTACAGGCTTTTATAGGAGTATTTTTCCAATTTACAGGCAGCAATATCCTTTTTTTCTAACGGTTGGGATGTATAAATATTTGATGAGCGCAAAATCGGGTTTTTATAGTTGCGGATAACATATTTGTAGCGTGCGGTTTCAAATGTGTCGGGCCAAGTGGTAGTATAACAATAACCAGAGTCTATAATTTCTCCTTCCGCTTCCCACTCGTGGTCGGCTTCTTCTTCCTCTTCATTATCAAAAAGGGAAACATACTCCTCATACTCATCTTCGTCAATGGAAAAGGTATCCCCTTCCGCTACAGTAATTTCCCATTCTTCGTCGTGTTCTATTTCTTCGTAAGTTATTTCCTTGGTGTCCTCGTCCTCGTGGCGGATTTTTTCCGTCCAAGGCTCAAAGTGGCGCGCCTCCGTTATATAAGTGCCTAAAATTTCTTCGTCTTGTTCTTTCTCTGATTCAAAACATTTTGCTATCGCTATAATTATCCAAGCCCCCACTATGCCCACAGATATTCCTAACCAGCCTAAAGATTCATAACCGGCAAAATAATGGATAAATAACAACAATAACAAAGCATAAGCAAAACAAACGGCCATCAAATATTTTCCTTGCCTGTTGCGTACACATCTTCCGTATGGTCTGATTTAATAACTGTAATTTTAATTTCTTGTGCATTAGGTAATAATATGCTTGCAGGGAAACTTTCAATAAATGTTTTATGTTCATTATGGCGGGCAACAAGAAGGCGTTGCTCATTAAAGAACTGTTCGCGGTTGATTTCAATGGCATTTGCCAACTGTTGCAGTACAGAAGTATCCAGCGGAGGGTTTTGTTCCATAATAAAGCGGATGTCCCGTCCTTGGTAGCGGCCCGAAATCAGTTTAGGATATATTTCCTTAAAAGCATCCAAATATGTATCAGACACATTAGTAATTTGTTTAATTACATTCTACATTTTGTCAAAATTGGCTTGGCAGACTTCCTGCTGCGCTTTAACTAAATTACGCAGGCGGATTTCCGTATTACTTACGGAAATAAAATATCCTAATAAAACCACTGCAACTAATAAAACCACAACAACTATTACCGACATATATTTTCTCCTTTTATTTGTGAAATGCCCTAAATATTTATATGTACAAAACGATTGCCTAAAATGATATTACATTTTAGGCATATTTTCAAAATAATATATTTTGATAATTACAGGGAACGGATTTGGGCTGCTATATCCCGCCGTTAAAAACCTGCTCTTAATATATAGTATATTAAGAACAGATATTGCCTAATATTGACTCATAGGATAGATTTTATTACAATAGAATCCGTCATATAACCTAATTAAAAATTGAACTATGCAAAATCTTTATTTAAGTATTCGTTATCTGCTGACAGGCTATATTTTCTCCGGAATCGGCTGGCTTGTTGAAGATTTAATTCAACCGCTATACCCGGCCCTGTCAAATTATTTTGAAGCCTCCTATATCGCTTGTTATGTGTTAATGATGCATTTTGTTACATTGGCAATTTTTTCTCTGGAGAAAAAGTCAAAAATTTTACGCGTGGCCGGATGGTGTATCGTTATAGCTGTGATTTTGGCGATATGGAGTATGATTCCGGAAAAAGCGAACCAAAAAGAACTGCTTTATAATGTTGCCGGATTATTTTCATTTATGTCCGGATATTTTATCATTGTAGAATACAGTAAAATAATAGAAAAATCTGCTCTGGCAAAAGCCAAAAAAATTGCACGCATGATACGCAAAGGAATCTCTTTTGCAGATATCTTTTTTATGATATTACTTATTCCGGTTGCTTTATCAGCATTCCCGAATTTAACAAATACGCTAATGAATGTTGATTTATACATCTATTACATAGTGTGGATGCTTTTTGTCGTTTTCTTAATATTGTGTATAATTGAAATTAAGAGAGAACTTAAACTAAAAAACAATAAAACTTCCATAGAGAGGAAATAACCTGTGAAAAATTTAAAATCATTTATTTTATGTGCTATTTTATGTGCTTGTGTCTTGTGCGGTTGCACAGGTTCAAGGTTTATTATGGATAAGAATGCGGACAAATATTCAAATGTACAGACATATTCAGAAAGAGACCATTTTTTCTTTTGGGGTATGAGCCGCAAACATTTACATGATTTTTCCGACATTTGCCCAAACGGCAAAATTGTTAAGATGACCACAAATAATGACTGGATTGATGAAATACTGGTAGCCTTAACTATGGGCGTTTATTATACTAGGACATTTACAGTCTATTGCGCCACCAATACCAACAATAAATCTAAATAATAACCCAAACCATTGGGCTATCCACAGAAATTTCTTCTTTTAACGCTTGGGCATCTGTTTCTTTTATCGTATCATTTGAGATATTTTCTCCGTAATACCTTCCAGTTTAGGCCATAATTGCAGGTGATACGATCAGATTATAATTACAAATAAATAGTGTATATTATCTATCTTTTCCCCTATATACCTATCACTTGCCACAATAGGCACGCACTTTGGCAATTTTTAGTGTAAAAAAGCGTCCAATTTATGGCGGATTACAGAGTTAAAACGAGTGTCCAAAATCTATCCTAAAACATTAAAATTGATTAAAAACCCTTAAAAACAGGCATCCATTTTAAGCACAAATTAACCAATTAAAATGTGCTTTTATGATGAAAGTTTTACCTTGATAAAGCAAATATGATATAATGATTTTATATTTAAGCCCAGTTGGCGCAGCGGTAGCGCGTTCCCTTGACATGGGAAAGGTCACAGGTTCAATCCCTGTACTGGGCAGATTTTAAACCGCCTTTTTAGGCGGTTTTTTCATTGCGCAGTAGCACACCAACTGCTTGGTGTGCGGCAGGGATTGAAAACCGCAGCGTTGTACGAGTTTGAGTGTTGCCTTACTGGCAAACACGAAAGGCGAGTACCGCGAGGTGGGGCCGCGAGCGGCGAAAGTCAATGAGCCGACTTGTGGCCAAACCTGTACTGGGCAAATTTTAAACCGCCTTTTTAGGCGGTTTTTTTCATTGCGCAGTAGCACACCAACTGCTTGGTGTGCGGCAGGGATTGAAAACCGCAGCGTTGTACGAGTTTACACAATAACAGCAATTATTAAGGATAGTACCGTGTTTCTATATAATCTTATTTATTTGATAAACATCAGTTTTTAACACGACTTCAGATAATTCTATAAAAATACTTCCCTTTAAAAATGTCTGCCTATTTTAAAGCCGAAACGATGGTCACCATCAGATAAATTTTGAGTGTAATTTATACTTACTGGGATATGTATAGGCCACCACCTGAAAGTCAACTCCGCACCGGCCCCGCTGTGCGGGCGGTAAGAATCATTGCCGGAAGTAACATAAGCCTGTTCGTAAAAAGGCGTCAAACCGAGCAAAATATCTTTATTTCTAACTAAAAAATAAGTAAAAGCCAAACCGCCGGAAATTCCGCCCTTGCCGCGTTGCTGCCTGTCGTAAATACCCATACCGAACAGCAAATCAGAAGATTCAATTTGATTACTGAAAGGCGCTTTAAGCGCACGGATACCTTTAGCAAAAACAGCAATTCTGTGGCGAGTTTTAAATTCCCATAAATAAGCACCGCCGGCAGAAATTTTTTGTATTTCGTAATCACTGCCTGTCCAATCTCCGCCTGCCGTATAGGAAATGACAGCCGCTTTTCCAGTTTTAAGATGAGGTAAATCTTTAAGGGCTGCTTCCTTTTTTGAAAGGGCCAAGTCATCTAAACTATGCATATCCATAACCAAACTAAAGCCGTCATTATATTGCAAGGCAAAACCAAGCGTAGAATGATTACCGCCGTCTAAAACTCCGTCCTGATAAGAATAGTATTCATATTGCGGGGTAAGAAAAGCACTCCATAAATTTGAAATTTTATATCCGTAAGTAAAAATTATATCTTCCTGTTTACCGGCCGTTTGCGCCAACACGGGGCGGCCGCTTTTATTCTTATCTTGCGTGGAATTAAAAACACCTTTTGTACTTTCCCAACCGTTGCCGTAAAAATTTTGCTCAAAATCCAGACGGGAATAAGAACCGTAAAAATAATGTTTGCCCAGGTTTAATGATGAGTGTGTTTCAAAACCGTCTTTACTGCCACCTACGGAAAAAAGCATTTCTTCCCCTTTCTTTAAAAGGTTGCCGACTTCTAAAGAAACGCCGTAGGAATGCTTATTGCTGCCGTAAGCAAAAGCCATTGGCACTATATAAATGCCGTCATCGGCTTTAATATGAATATCTATGCCCTTTTTTTCTTCTTTATATAAAAAATCTACTTTTTTAAACAGGGGAGATCCTTCCAATTCTTCTTTGGCTTTTTCATACTTTTCTTCCGTAAAAATTTCATCTTCCTTCAAATTGAAAAGTTTTTTAAGTGAATCTTCATCCATACGGTTTGTTTCCGCAGTAATACTATGCACCTGCGCTGCAGATACGCACAAAGGTAAAAACAAAAAAATAATAAAAATTAGTCTTATCATATTAACAATATCTGACGGCTTAATAATAATTTCCGCAATTTAAAGATAATGCTTAAAGAAACCTTCTACCTTTCGGGTATATTCTTCCCCGCCTGCATTAAAACATCCCGTATGTCCTGCTTCTTTAACTACCCAAAGTTCTTTAGGTCCTTTAAGCAAAGCAAAAGTTTTTTGTGCTTTCTTAACAGGGGCAAGTTTGTCTTTTTCCCCTTGTATCATCAAAACAGGGCAACTAATTTTGGGGGCAGTTTCCTGCAAGGAAAAACTTTCTATTTTTTGGCCTACGGATTTTTCCTTAAAAAATAAAAAAGAAGATACTATCGGGAAATACGGCACTTTTATATGCTTCCAAGCCCAACGCTTAGCAACATTTTTTAAAGAATAAAAAGATGATTCCAGCAATAAGCACTTAACACCGCCATAAACTGCCGTATAATAAGAAGCCGCCGCCGCACCCATACATAAACCGTAAAGTGCTATTTCCTTTGATTGCTGCGGATAATTTTCTTTAAGCCAATTTACCGCAGCACAAATATCTTTATTTTCTTTAAGCCCGAAAGCACTTTTACCGGAACTTTCACCCGACCCGCGGCAATCCAAATAAAAAAGATTGTAATGTCCGGCAAGATAATAAGTACGCTTTAAAATATCGCCCTTATTCATTTCAAAGCCATGCACAAAGATAATAGTTTTATTACTCTCTTGCGCCCGTATAAACCAGCCTTCCAAAGAAATTCCGTCCGCCGCTTTAAGATAAACAGTTTTGGCTGCAAGGCCGTAATCACAGGGCAAAATAAGCACAGGGGCTTTTTTACCGTCTGCTTTCTTTACCGCCCAAAAAATCAGCATAACGCAAAAGATGAAAACTATTATGCCAACAATCGCTAAAATTAACATAGTTATATTCTACAAAAAACTAACCTTACATTTTTTGGAGATAAATATATTACTAAAAACTATTTATGGCTATTTCCTGCCGTTCTGACCAAATTGCTAAATTATATATAATATAAGGTATGATTTCCGTATATACTTTGAAGCCGGCATTTCAAAGGCTTTTAAGGCCTTGTGTTAATTTTTTGGCAAAACATAATATTACTGCTAACCAAATTACGATATTCGCCTTTATTTTATCTTGTTTAGTGGGTGCAGGGTTATTGTATTTTGCTAAAGAATATCCTTATTTTTATATAGTACTGCCTGTATTTTTATTTATCCGTATGGCACTTAATGCTTTTGACGGTATGCTTGCAAGGGAACACAATCAGCAAAGCCGCTTGGGGGCAATACTTAACGAAGCTGGAGATATTCTTTCCGATTTAGCATTGTATATCCCGTTTTTATATATACGCGCAGCAGATTATTGGCTTATACTTTCCTTTTCTCTTTTGGCTATGTTTACGGAAACCGCAGGAATTATGGCTTTGCAGGTAAATTCCCAACGGCGCTATGACGGCCCTATGGGTAAAAGCGACAGGGCTTTTTGGATTGGCCTTTTGGCGATTTTTGCCGCTTTTAATTTGCCCTCTGCAAATATTTTAAACTATGCAGTAATTTTAATAAACCTGCTTATGCTTATCACCATTTATAACCGTTTTAAAAACGCCTTGGAGGATAAAAATGCCAAAAAACAGAAAAAATAGTGAATATTTTTTTAAAGCATCAGACGGAAAAGATATTTTTTACAGATACTGGCCCTCTATTGGCAAAGAAGAAAATAAATGCTTTGTTTTGTTGCACCGCGGACACGAACACAGTGCGCGGCTTCAACACATAGTTGACGAACTTAATCTTCCGCAAGTGCCTATGTTTTCTTTTGATGCACGCGGACACGGCAAAACAGAAGGCCCGAGAGGTTTTAGCCCCAGCGTAGCCCGCAGTGTTGAAGATATAGAAGATTTTATCAATCATATTTGTAAAGAACATCAAATACAAAAGCAAAATATTCTTATTATAGCGCAAAGTATAAGTTCAGTTTACGCATCTGCCTGGGTACATGATTATGCCCCTAAAATACGCGGCTTAGTATTAGCATCGCCTGCTTTCAGCATAAAACTGTATGTACCTTTTGCCTGTCCGGCTATGGCTTTATGGCAAAAAATTATAGGCCGGCATTTTTATATTTCATCTTATGTAAATGCAAATTTTTTGACGCACGACCCGCAAAGGCGTAAATCCTATAACCAAGACCCTTTAATTACCCGCGCAATAGCAAGCCATATGCTTTTGGAACTAAAAGAACTTGGCGACAGGATAGTAAAAGATGCCCGTGCAATAACTTTGCCGGTACAGATGTTTATTTCCGGCAGCGATGTTGTGGTTCATCATAAACCGCAGCATAAGTTTTACCAAAATTTAGGTTCTGCCCATAAAGAAAAACATATAATGCAAGGTTTTTACCACGATACTTTAGGCGAAAGCAACCGGGCCTTAATCTTTGATAAAATCAGGGATTTTATAGACAGGATTTATTCCGTTGCCGAACCTGCTAATTTTGACTATAAAAATGCTGATGTCTGGGGCCCTTGTGCAGACCAATACCGCAAATTACAAAATCCGAGGCCTTTCTTCTGCCTTAAAGGCTGGGGCTATAAAATAAGCAAATTTGCTTTTAACACTTTAGGGCAACTTTCCGACGGTTTAAGATTAGGCAAAAAAACAGGCTTTAATTCCGGAGCAATGCTTGATTATGTCTATCAAAATAAACCTTCAGGCAAATTACTTATAGGTAAATTGTTTGATAAGTTTTATTTAAACACACCCGGCTGGGCCGGCATACGCCAAAGGAAAATAAATCTTGAAAAAATGATAATTAAAGCCGCTGATTTGCTTAAACGAAACAAACAGCCGCTTAACATTTTAGATGTCGCCGCAGGCCATGGGCGTTATCTTTTAGATACACTTAAAAAACTTGATGGTTTTGACAGCGCGCTATTAAGAGATTTTGATGCAGAAAATGTAAAACAAGGCAAAAAACTGATAAAAGAATATAAACTTGAAAATAAAGTTAAATTTGAAAAAGCAGATGCCTTTGATATAGAACAGACATCTTCTGTTAATCCTAAACCCACTTTAGCGGTATATCATCCGCAATTAGAACTTATTGCACGCACCCTAAGGGATTTACACGCCCCAGATAAAATGTGGATAATGCGCGCACGCACGCAAGCCGAGATGGACTTTTTAGTTGAAAGCGAAGGCTTTGTAAAACAAGCACAAATTATTGATGGAAACGGTATATTCTCCGTTTCCATAGCACAAAAACAATGAATTTAAAGCGGCGCTTTCCATTTTATAAACAAGCCGTTTTATATTTACTTGCCGCAGCGGGGTTTTTCTTTTTTTCTTACTATATAGCCGATGTTTATACGGCTTCTTTGGATATTGTGCCCAGCATTTATTACAGTTGGGAAAAATATATTCCTTTTTTACCTTGGACGATTATCCCGTATTGGTCTATGGATTTGCTTTACGGTTTATCGTTTTTTATTTGCACATCAAGAAAAGAACTTAAAATCCATACGGCAAGGCTTATGTGCGCTTCCTTGTTTTGCTGCCTGTTTTTTATAATTTTCCCGCTTTCCTGCGCCCTTCCGATACCGCCGGTAGAAAACTCTTTGTTTAATTATTTGTTCTTCGGTTCGGATTTAGTAGCAACTTCTTTTAATCAGGCACCGTCTTTACATATTGCTTTAGCGTGGCTTGTATGGCTTGCATTTTACCGCCATACAAAAGGAGTTGTGCGTTTTCTTTTTACGGTTTGGTTTGTTTTGATAGGTTTATCTGTTTTTTGCTGTTATCAACACCATTTTATAGATGTCCC
>CADAXZ010000017.1:16698-17894 GCA_902791965.1 Candidatus Proelusimicrobium bovinum
TTTGCAGGGATTTTAATATCTTATCTTTTGCCGTTAAAATCTTATAAAAGAGAAATATCCCCCGATAAAAAAGCCCGCAAAAAACTTGCATTTTATTATTTGGCCGGCAGTATCATTTTAATTATTTCTGCTTTCTGTCTGAAAAATTCCGCTTTTTTACTTTTATGGCCTGCCGCCGCTTTGATTGCGGTTTCTTTAGGATATTTACATTGGGGGACATCTGTGTTTGAGAAAGACAGTTCAGGCCGTATAACTCTTAGTGCAAGGATATTTTTAGCGCCTTACCGCTTTGGTGCATATCTTTCCAAAATTTATTTTACCGGAAAGTTAAAACCATATTGCCAACTTGCCCCTAACCTGTATTTAGGGTATTTACCCGATAACAAAATCAGGCAGGATTTTCTTATAGATATGACGGCCGAATTTGTATCATCAAATATCAAATGCAAAGGAATATTTTCCTTCCCGCGTATGGATTTAACTGCCCAAAGCCCTGAGCAAATACAACAAGCCACACAAAAAGCCGCAGCACTTACGCGGCAAGGTTCTGTACTGATTTGCTGCGCTTTGGGGCTTTCGCGCAGTGCAACTGTCGCGGCAGCGGCTTTGGTATTAATTAAAAAAATAAATTTACAGCAGGCCCTTGATATAATTAAACAGCAAAGGCCGCAAATTGTATTAAACGAACAACATATACAAAATTTATATCGATGGTATCATTTTTATATAATTAGGTAGTGGAGGAATTATGGAAGATAAGAAAATCAATAAGAAAGATATGGAAAATGCTGTTGCGGGTAAAGTTGTATTAGCCTTTTTAAGTGTAACTCCGCAACTTTTGGTAGTTTCTTTAGTGGCTTATGCAACAGCACTTATGGGGTTTAATTTTTTCTTTAACCCTAATGTAGTTATGGATATTATAGGTGCGGGGATTTTAGGTTTCGCTTCTTTAATAGGCCTTTATGTAATGTTTTTAAGTGTCCATCTTTTTGTTGAAGGCAAACTCTTTGAAGTGTTATACAACAATATGAAAGATGAAAAAGTATTTGACGACACAATCCAATTTTTTTGGAAAGCACACCGCAAAGACCGCTCACTTGAAAGCCGTTGGGAAGGCACACGCAAAATCTATTTTAAAGCGGTATCGCTTTGTATTACCCAATGGGTTTTTACTTTAATCGGTTTCGCTTTGATTG
>CADAXZ010000018.1 GCA_902791965.1 Candidatus Proelusimicrobium bovinum
TTCTGGGTGGAGATGCCCATTTCGCATCCGAGCCCGAACTCTCCGCCGTCGGTGAAACGGGTGGAGGCGTTCACATAGACCGCGGCAGAGTCGACCAGAGCGGTAAACTTCGCGGCGCTATCGTCGTCCTGGGTCAGAATGGCGTCGCTGTGGCCGGTGGAGTGACGGGCGATGTGCGCGATGGCGTCATCGGTGCTGTCCACCACGGCGACGGCCAGAATGTAATCGAGAAACTCCCGGTCAAAATCCGTCTCGCCGGCGGGCGTACCCGGAATGATGGCCGCGGCCCGCGGATCCAGCCGCAGTTCCACCGGCACCAGACCGCGTGCTTCGCGATCTGAGACCAGGCGGGCCTGAAGCTTCGGCAGAAAGACGGAGGCGATGTCCCGATGGACTAGAAGGACCTCTTCCGCGTTGCAGACGGAGGGACGGCTGGTTTTGGCGTTCTCGATGATGTCCAGGGCCTTTTCCTGATCGGCGGAGGCGTCGACGAAGATGTGGCAGATGCCGGTGCCGGTCTGGATACAGGGCACTTTGGCCTGTTCGGTGCAGCGGCGGATCAGACCGGCTCCGCCGCGTGGGATCAGAAGATCAATCAGGCCGACGGCTTTCATGAGCTCATCGGCGCTGGCGTGGTCGGTGTCCTCCACAAAGCCCACCAGGGCGGAGGGAAGTCCCGCGTCCTCCAGACCGTGGTGTATGGCGCGGACAATCGCCGCATTGGAGCGGAAGGATGCAAGGTGTTTCCGCAGAATATA
Organism: Candidatus Proelusimicrobium bovinum; assembly: GCA_902791965.1. GTDB lineage: Bacteria > Elusimicrobiota > Elusimicrobia > Elusimicrobiales > Elusimicrobiaceae > Proelusimicrobium > Proelusimicrobium bovinum. The sequence continues at coordinate 759 of CADAXZ010000018.1, forward strand.
TCAGAAGAAGCGCGATGTCCGACGGGGAAGAAGTTTCCGAATCTGATAAATCTTTCTTTGCGGTTGAACTGCGCTATATGCAGGGCAAAGTAGATTATAACGGATATTTATGGAACGGAACGCCGTCAAGGGCAGATGATATAACCGACTATTATATGGAAGGTATTTTAAAAGCAGGTTATACTTATGACTTTGGACAAAGCGGTTTTTCCTTATGGCCTTATGCCGGTTTGGGCGGCAGGTTCTTGACCGATAAATTAGATGAAAGCGGACCAAGCGGATACAGGAGAGAATCTACTTATATTTATATACCTGTAGGCTTTAACTTAAGAAAACAAATGGGCAGCAGTTTCAGTTTGACTTTAAATGCACAAGGCGATATTTTATTATCCGGCAGGCAAATTTCTAAAATAGAAGGAACAGGCAATGTGCATAATACACAAGATGAAGGTTATGGCTTAAGGGCCGGCCTTCGTATACAGTATAATTTTGGTACTTTCGGTATATTTGCCGAACCTTTTTACCGTTATTGGCATATACAAAATTCCGAGCCGCAGTATTATACTGACGGATATTATATTTATACTTTGCTTGAACCAAAAAATGAAACAAGGGAAGCAGGCGTAAAAATCGGTATAGTATTTTAATATTTTGTATTCTTTTTTAATATACGGGTAAATGTTTTTTACCCGTATATTTTTATTTTATCCTAAATAAAATCTTTATCATACGCAATTTTACTTTTAGTATTATTTCCTTAAACAAATAAAAATATTCCGTCGCTTATGCTATAATACATTTATATAAGTATCATTAAAGGTATATACGGGAGATATAAATGGAAAACTTTAAAAAATACCTTACTAAAAAGGCCTCTGTCGTTGAAAAGGGCCTTGCAAAACATATCAAACAAATAAAAAATGCCCCCCAAATAGTTATAGATGCTATGGCATATTCCTTAAATGCCGGCGGCAAACGCGTACGCCCGATTTTGCTTATGGCAGCGGCAGAAGCATTCGGCCTGAAAAATGCCGATGTTATGCCTGCGGCTTGTGCAGTTGAAATGCTGCATACTTATTCTCTTATCCACGATGATTTACCTTCTATGGATAATGATGATTTAAGACGAGGAAAACCTACAAACCATAAAATTTTCGGAGAAGATTTAGCCCTGTTAGCAGGCGACAGCCTTTTGACTTACGCTTTTCAAACCGTACTTAAAAACGGAGAAATAAAATCCGTCGGATATGAAAAAGCGGCAAAAGCGGCTTATGCCCTTTCTTACTACGGCGGAGTAAGCGGTATGATAGGCGGTCAGGTAGCCGATGTGTATGCAGAAGGTATTTTGGAAGGCAAAAGCAAAAGGGCAGCCCTGTTGACAGCAACAAAATATTTTAAAGGCAAAAGTCCCAAATACTTTTTACTCCCAGCAGAAGCCAAAGAAGTTTCCGCTTCAGCCTTGTTAACATATATCCACAAAAATAAGACGGGCGCTTTGATAACTGCCGCAGTAGAGATGGGTGCGCTTTTGGCAGGCGTCAAAGACAATGATTTAAAAAATATCCGCAAATATGCCGAAGCAATAGGCTTTGCCTTCCAAGTGGTAGATGATATTTTAGATGTTACCGCAACTAAAAAGCAACTTGGCAAATCAAACAGCGACGCCGCAAACAAAAAACTTACTTATGCCACACTTTACGGTATTGAAGAAAGCAAAAAGGCTGCGCTTAAATCCTTAAAGCAAGCCAATGCTGCCTTATCAGCACTTAAAACGGCTGATAAAACAAAACTTAAGCCTTTATATGATATGGCAGAATTTATAGTCGCAAGGTCTTATTAAACGGAGATACGAAATGAAAATACTTGATAAAATAAACACACCCGAGCAACTCCGTTTAATGGACAAAACAAAACTGCCCGAACTCTGTGAAGAAATCCGCCAAACAATAATACATACAATAAGCAAAACCGGCGGACATTTAGGTTCAAGTTTGGGGGCGGTAGAACTTATAACAGCACTGCATTATGTATTTAATACCCCTGAAGATAAAATAGTTTTTGATACAGGCCACCAGACTTATGCCCATAAACTGCTTACCGGCAGACAGAACAAATTTAACACTATCCGCAAAAAAGGCGGCCTTAGCGGATTTTTAAAGATTTACGAATCCCCTTACGATACCTTCGGGGCGGGGCACGCTTCTACGGCGCTTTCCGCCGCTTTGGGTATGGCTATGGCACGCGACCAAAAAAAGCAAAAGTATAAAGTAGTAGCCGTAGTGGCCGACGGTTCTATGACGGGCGGCCTTGCCTATGAAGCCTTACAAAATGCAGGGCAGTTAAAACCCAATATGCTTGTAATATTAAACGATAACCAAATGTTTATATCACAAAGGGTAGGCGCTTTAGGCAGTTTCCTTACAAAACTTTTAACTGCAAAATATGTTACTGCCGCTGAAGCCGAAGCAACAAGAATAATGAGCAATTTTGAAATCGGCAACAATGCCATAAAATTAGCGCACAGGGCAAGAGCAATTTTATTTTCGGGTGCTTTATTTGCGGAGTTGGGATTTAGATATTACGGCCCTGTCAACGGTAATGATATAACAGAAATGACGGAAGTTCTATCCCAAGTTAAAGATATTCCTGGCCCCGTTATTTTGCATGTGGTAACCAAAAAAGGCAAAGGTTATCCCCCTGCGGAACAAAAGCCGACAAAGTATCACGGTTTGGGCATCTTTGATGCAGATACGGGAGAAGTTATCGGCAAATCCAATAAAATAACTTATACAAAGGCCTTTTCCGACGCTTTACTTAAACTTGCGGAAAATGACCCTGCAATTACCGCTATTACAGCCGCAATGCCGGAAGGTACAGGTTTAAGCGCTTTCCGCGATGCCCATCCCGACAGATACTATGATGTGGGCATAGCGGAAGAACACGCCGCTACTTTTGCCGCAGGCTTGGCAACACAAGGGATAAAACCAGTCGTGGCTTTGTATTCTTCCTTTTCCCAAAGATGCTATGACCAAATCCAACAGGATATTTGCCTGCAAAACCTGCCGGTAGTTTTTGCCTTGGACAGGGCAGGGCTTGTGGGTGAAGACGGCCCGACCCACCACGGCGCTTTTGATTTAAGTTTGTTTAGGAATATTCCCAATCTGCTTATCGCCGCGCCTGCAGACGAGAATGAACTGCAGCACCTTTTAAAAACCGCCTTGGAAAGCAAAAAAACTTTCATTTTACGCTATCCGCGCGGCAGCGGTGAAGGCGTAGAAATGGATAAAGAACTAAAAACCCTGCCTATCGGCAAAGGAGAATGGCTAAAAAAAGGTAAGGACCTTACTATTTTGGCCGTAGGCAACAGGGTTTACCCCGCTTTAAAAGCAGCAGAAATTCTTAAAGAAAAGGGCATTGATTGCGGTGTTATAAATATGCGCTTTATAAAACCGATAGATGTAAAAATCATAAAAGAAGCCATTAAACAATCCCCCAAAATTATTACTGTTGAAGATAATGTTTTGGCTGGAGGTTTCGGCTCTGCAGTAGCGGAAATCCTTGCAGATAACAATCTAAAAGCAGAACTGCTGCGTTTGGGTATAAAAGATGAATTTGTGGAACACGGCAAACAGGCCGAACTTTACGAAGAAACAGGCCTTGATGCCAAAGGTATATCCGCCGCGATTTTAAAGAGATTCAAATAAAGCGACTTACGGAGATAATATGAATAAGGAAATAAAACTGCCATATAACTCTTACACTAAAGCCTATGAAGATGTTGATTTTTTAAAGACTAAAGAAGCCCGTTCTGTCAGGTTGCAGTTGGAACTGTTAAAACCGGAACTTACTTTAGTAAAAGCAGGTATAAGCGAAGGTATAGTCTGTTTTGGAAGCGCCAGAATTAAGGAAGAAAAAGAATCCTTAAAGCGTATTGCCAAAATTAAATCTGACCTGAAAAAAGACCCTAAAAACACAACCCTAAAAAATCGTTTGGAAGAAGCAGAAGGCCTGCATACACTTTCCAAATATTATGATTATGCAAGGCAATTTGCCAAAACGGCTGTGCAGAAAAGCAAAAACCGTTTTGCTATTATCACAGGTGGCGGCCCTGGTATTATGGAAGCAGCAAACCGCGGCGCTTACGAAGCAGGCGGAAAGAGTATAGGTTTTAATATTACCTTGCCTATGGAGCAGTTCCCAAATAAATATATAACCAAAGGGCTGGCATTTTTATTTCATTATTTCGCTATAAGGAAAATGCACCTTGTTATGCGTTCAAAAGCGGTAGTAGTATTTCCGGGAGGATACGGCACTTTTGATGAAATGTTTGAAATTTTGACTCTTGTTCAAACAGGTAAAAAATCGGATATTCCTATAATTTTGGTAGGCAAAGAATTTTGGAATAGTATTTTTAATATCAAACGAGTTGCCCAGTACGGTGTAATATCTAAAGATGATAAATTCCATTTGGTAGATACCCCCGACGAAGCGTGGAATATTATAGCCAAAAAATATAAAATTAAATAATTGTTTTTATTATACAAACAGTTTATTGACATACTGAAATGAAAAACCCCGCCATAAAGCGGGGCTTTTATATTGCAAAAACTGCCTTTTATTTTACTTTAGCATTTGCCTTTAAGAAATCAAATACTTTCCTTTCGTTAATAGTAGCCATAACTTCATCTTTGCGTTCCGTAAAGAATTTTTTAATATTCTTTTCTTCTTTAGGCTGTGATGCTAATGCTTTATCCTGTTCGGCCTGCCAATCTTCCTGCGTGGCTTCAAGGTGTTCGGCTTGGGCTATTGCGTGTACGATATAACCTATCCTTAAGTCTTTTTCTACGCCCGGGCGCATTCTTTCGGCAAAGGCTTTTTTATTTTCTTCCGTCAAGCCTTCCGTTTTGCCGCCAAACATTCTGTTTATAAAATTGCCTACGGAAATTTCCGTATAATATTCCACTAAAGAAGCCGGCAAGTCAAAATTATTTTCCTTTACCAAAGCATCTTCAATCTGTTTTACAAAATCCCTTTCGCTGGCGCTTTTGGCTTCTTTTTCCATAGATGTTCTTACGGTTTCTTTAAGTTTTTCAACATTTTCAAACCCCATATCTTTGGCAAAAGAATCATTAAGTTCGGGGACTACTTTCTTTTTAATTTCCTGTACTTCGGCTGTAAAGTTTATTGTACCATCATCAATTTTAGCGTCGAAAGTTCTTGTTTCTCCTTTCTTTGCGCCTTTAATAGCCTCGGCAAGGCCGGCTACCGTTTGTGGAGCGGACATATCTATAAGTTCGCTGTCTGCGGAATATTTGGTTTCGGCTTTGCCGTCTTTGCTGCCGGTGTACTTAACAACAACAAAACTGCTGTCGCTTACAGTTGCATCAGCGCCTTCGGTCTCCAAACTGGAATTATGTTCCAAAACTTCGTCTAAATGTTTTTTAATATCTTCTTCCGTTACGGTTTCCGATTTTTTGTTTACTTCAATACCTTTATAACCTTTTACTTTAAATTCAGGTGCGACATCTACCGCCATTTCAAAAGAGAAAGGTTTATTTTCCCCGAAAGTTGCAAAATCAACTTTTGTTACGGAAGGTGCCATTACGGAATTAAGTTTGCTCTGTTCCAAAGCCTTGGAAGATGCGTTTCTGATAACTAAATCGGCTGCCCTTTCGGTAATATGGCCGGGAAAGTTTTTCTTTACCAAATCCAAAGGTACTTTACCTGTTCTGAATCCCTGCATTTGTGCTTTAGTCTGAACCTGCAATAAAGCATTATGGAAACATTTGTTTACAAGGCTGGCTTCTGCCGTTACCTGTAAATTTACGGTGCAGCCTTTTTTTGAAATTTCTTTTGTTATTACTTCATTATCCTGTGCAACTGCGAAACTGGACATATCTTCTCCTATACATAAAAAACTATGGACGAAGAGGGACTTGAACCCTCAAGGAAAAATCCATACGGTTCTAAGCCGTACGCGTATACCAATTCCGCCATTCGTCCATAGTGTTAATTGATTTAAAAAAGAAAGTGCGCCATACAGGGTTCGAACCTGTGACCTTACGCTTAAGAGGCGTCTGCTCTACCAGCTGAGCTAATGGCGCGGCTTTATGAGAAAATTATAGCAAAAAATTTTTATCTCTGCAAATATCTCTTTTTATGATTTGCCCTTTATGATTATATAACGGTAGAATAAGTATTTTAAATATTTATACCAAATTATGGAAAAAAATTGATACAATACCATATATAAAATGTTTTGATATTTTATTTATCCGGCAAAAGGAGAGTAAATTAATGAAAAAGTTATTGTCAATGTTGGTACTCTCGCTTGCTTGTGCTGGTGTTGTGCTTATACCGTCGCAAGCCCAAGCGAAGAAATCAGCGGAATCAACCGATACCTTAATGATGGACCACAAGGTATTGGAATTGGGTGATAAATATGTTGCCGTACTCAGTTCTATGTATCAGGAAGAAGCAACACGCGCAGGCACATTAGGTTATCAGTCCCAATTACAACAAAGGGATATGCAATCGCAGGTAGGCAGGAAACAAACAATGCTTTCCCTGCAAGATGCTTTGGAACGAATAAATCCGAAAAGTTTATCTTCTTATACTAAAGTTGACTACTATATCTTAAAAGAACTTGTAGGGGAAAAGTTATTTGCGATGGAAACGGAAGATGAACTTTCCAGAAATCCGGTCTGGTATTTAGGTGCGGTAGATGCTATTTATGATGTATTATTAAAGGAATATGCTTCACCTGCAGACCGCCAGAGAGATGCTTTAAAAAGGGTGCAGGCTTTGGCAGGCATACTTGAACAGGGAAAAACCAATATCAACAATCCGCCTGATTTATACTTAAGGATTGCAATAGATAAAACCCAACTTGCGTATGCCTCTTTCAATAATATTACCTATATGCTTACAAAACTTACTCCCGATAATTACGGTCAGGAACAAGTAAAAAAAGCATGCACAGAAGCACAGGATGCACTTAAAGATTTTGCGGAATTTTTAAAGAATTTAATGCTTACCAAGGAATATGAAGATTTCCGCTTGGGCAGTGAAGAATTTGCAAATCTCTTTACAGATGTATATCAACAGGATATTAACCTTTTAAAACTTAAAAAGAATCTTGATAAAGAATTTGACAATTCCAAAAAGAATCTTATCCGTATGATTCAGCCCGTGGTTGAGCCTATCCTTACCGAAGACGAAAAAGCCGACAGAACCGATAAAAAAGGCTTGATACAAATCTTCCCGCAGGATTACCACAAAGCGGCCGCAACTTTTACGGACACTCCGGAAGAAACAGAAATTCTTAATACTTATGCGGATATTTTCAGAAAAGCAAATACCTATTTTGCAGATAATAAAATATTCCCGGGGACTTCTTTGCATCTTATCGGGCCTGCCCCCAGATACCTTTCCAACAAACTTACGCCTGTTTCTTACTTACCGCCTTTCCCGTTGTTAAACAAACAGTTGGGCGATGTTTTGATAACACTCCCTCCTGCTGATGACAAACAGGCTATGTTGGCACACTTTACCTACGGTAAAATAAGATTTGATGTTATGCAATATCTTACACCCGGCGCAAATCTTATGTATTCTACCGCTATGGACGAAGGCCGCGTTTTAAGGAAAATATCTAACGACCCATTCTATACTAACGGTTGGATAAAATATGCAATTAATGCTGCGGCAGAAACTAAATTCTTTAATTCTGCGGAAGATAAAATCCACTTGGCTTGGTTTAACTATACTAAAGCACTGCTTGCAATAGCGGAATTTAATATGCAGACAAAAGCCGCAAATTATACACAGACGGTTGATTTCCTTATTGAAAACGGCTTAACTAAAGAGGAAGCAGAAGCAAATGTAGATCATATGGCTTTGCATCCCGCACATGCTATTGCTTATATAGTAGGTGCACAACAGTTTAACGCCTTAAAAGCCAAATACGCAAAGAAAATCAACAAGAAATTATCTCTTGAAGACTATCACCAGAAACTTCTTTCCTTAGGCCGCGTACCTATGGAAGTTCTTGATGAAGCCTTAGCCAAAGAGATGGAAGAAAAGAAAGCCGACAGTTTATTTAATATGACTTACTTTTAATTAAACTAAAGCCTAAAATTTAAACCCCGTCTTAAAGGCGGGGTTTTTTATTGTATATTCTCCCAAGCAACTATACGGGGAAGCATTTGCTTATCCTGCTCTTTTATGCTTTAGGCTTGTTTCATATCAATCCTGTATATAAAAAGCGAAACACTCTTTAGTGTTCTCTATATTTAGTAAAATATATAGATATGGAAAATACGGTAAAAAACCCTTTTAAAGATAAAACTATCGCCAAATTACTTATAAAATTTTCCGCACCCGCAGTTGCGGGAATGTTCGTCAATGCGCTTTATAATATAGCCTCAAGGATTTTTATCGGTAATGAGGTAGGCTCTTTGGGGATTGCAGGCATAAGCATTTTATTTCCTTTAGGTATTTTGATGCTTGCATTCAGTATGCTTATAGGCGTAGGCGCAAATGCTTTATTTTCCATACGATTGGGAGAAAAACGCCACGAGGACGCCCAAATAATTTTGGGTAATGCGTTCAGTTATCTTACTGTTATTTCCGCCATAGCCGTAAGCCTTGCCTACATCTTTTTAGATGAAATCCTTATTTTTATGGGCGCAACGCCGGAAATCCTGCCCTATGCCGAGCAATACGGCCGCCCTACTATGTTCGGCTCTTTCTTTTTTATAATCGCTTTAGGGTTAAACAATTTTATACGCTCAAGCGGACACCCAAAAACCGCTATGGCAACGCAAATAATCGGCGCTTGCATTAACCTTATTTTTGCGCCGCTTTTTATCTTTAAATTCCATTGGGGTATGGCAGGTGCGGCTTGGGCCGTCGTTATCGGACAGGTTGTTTCCTTCACTTGGATTATGGCTTTCTTTTTAAGCAAAAGGGCAAACTACCGCATACGCTTTAAATACCTTAATATGCGCTTTGATATTTTCCGCGACAGCGTAATTGTCGGCTTTGCACAGTTCGTATTCCAAATAGCAAGCGGTGCTTTAAATATTATTTTAAACCACGCTTTAGTTAAATACGGCGGCAATTTGGCGGTATCATCTATGGGTATTGTAATTGCGGCAAACACTATCGTTATTATGCCCATTATCGGTATCAGCCAAGGCGCTCAGCCGCTTATAGGTTATAACTACGGCGCACGCAAATACGCTACGGCCATACAAACCCTTAAAATGGCTATACGCTGGGGAACAGTTATAAGTACGGCCGGCTTTGTTATTATAGAAATTTTCGCCCCGCAGATAGTAAGTCTGTTTGACAGCAATGATGCCCCTCTTATAGTTATGGGTGCAAAGGCTTTAAGGCTATTTCACCTTATGCTGCCTTTTACGCCTTTCCAAATACTGACGACAAGTTTCTTTCAGGCTATAAACAAACCTTTAAAAGCAGGGCTTTTAAGCCTTTCAAGGCAAGTACTTTTGCTTATTCCGCTTGTTTTAATACTGCCGCTGTTTTGGGGATTAAACGGAGTATTTTTATCAGGCCCTTTTGCAGATCTAATAGCCATAATTTTGGCTGCTTATCTTTTAAACAAATATTTTGTAAAGCATAAACAAAATTTCTTTTTCCGACGCAAAAAATTTTGATTTTTAATTACCTGCCGCCAAATACAAAAGCCCTATAATAATACTCAAAATATGCTAACATTATAGTAAGTATGATTATAAATATCGGTAAAATAAAAATTTCCAATGATTCCCCCCTTGTTTATATAGGCGGGCCTTGCGTTATTGAGGGCGAAAAACCTTACCTTGACGCCGCAAAAAAGATTAAAGCCGCAGCCGATAAAGCCGGCGTCAGTTTTATTTTAAAGGCTTCATTTGACAAAGCCAACAGAACTTCCGTAGATTCTTACCGCGGGCCGGGTATTGAAGAAGGCCTGCGCATTTTGGCAAAGGCAAAAGCCCTTTTAAAAGTGCCTGTCCTGACGGATATTCACGAGCCTTGGCAGGCACAAAAAGCAGCACAGGTTGCCGATATTTTACAAATACCGGCCTTCTTATGCCGCCAGACTGATTTATTATTGGCGGCGGGCAAGACGGGCAAAATAATAAATGTAAAAAAAGGACAGTTTTTACCCCCCGCGAGCATAGGCAATATCATCAAAAAAATAGAAAGTACGGGCAATAAAAAAATTATGCTTACGGAAAGGGGGGCAAGTTTCGGCTACGGGGATTTGATTGTGGATATGCGCTCCTTAGAAATTATGAAGCGTACCAATTACCCCGTAATTTTTGATTTGACGCACTCCCTGCAAAAGCCCGGTGCTTTGGCAAAAGGAACAGGCGGCGATAAGAGTTTTGCCTATCCATTGGCGCGCGCAGCGGCTGCCGTAGGTATAGCCGGTATATTTTTTGAAGCGCACCCCAATCCGCCTAAGGCTTTATCGGACAGTGCAAACTCCCTTGATATGAAAGAGGCTTACACAATGATAAGCCAAACAAAACTTATAGACAAGGCTGTAAAAAAATGTCTGAAGAAATAAATTTAAAAAAAACTATAATCAAAACTTTAAAAATTTTAGGCATTTTGTACTGCCTTATATTAGTTGGATTTTTAGTTTTACAATACGGCTTGGATAAACTTGACAGGCCGTATCATAAAAGAAATATTCCCGCGGAGATTACACCATGGCTAAAATAAAACCGTACACAAGCCGAGAAATTATAGATATAGCAAAAGAAGTTTTTAAAATTGAACAGCACGCTTTAAAAACTCCTGAAGAATGCTTTAATGAAGATTTTGTAAAAGCCGTAAAAACTATAGCCGCCTGCAAAGGGCGTTTAGTGCTTATCGGTATAGGAAAAAGCGGGCATATAGGGCGCAAAATAGCGGCAACTTTGGCTTCTACGGGTACGCCTTCCTTTTTTGTACATCCCACCGAAGCCCTTCACGGCGATTTGGGTATGATCACCGCGCAAGATATTGTTTTGGCCCTTTCTTTTTCCGGACAGACGGAAGAAATAAATAAAATCCTTCTTCCGCTTAAAAAAGAAAAGGTAAAAATTATTTCTATGACTGGTAATCCCGCTTCCAACTTGGCTTTAATGTCCGATATTCATCTGCATGTTAAAGTAGAGCGCGAAGCCTGCCCTTATAACCTTGCCCCCACGGCTTCAACTACGGCTATGATGGCCTATGGCGATGCCCTTGCCATAGCCTTAATGAAGATTAAAGATTTTAAAAAGAAAGATTTTGCCCTTTTCCACCCGGGCGGCTCTTTGGGTAAACTGCTTACCTATACGGTAAAGGATATTATGTTTGCGGGCAAAAACCCTACCGTTCCTTTGACAGCAACCGTTCAGGATACCCTTTTAGTTATGACAAAAAACAAATCCGGCGCGGCAAGCGTGGTAGATAAAAACGGCAAACTTAAAGGCTATTTTACCGACGGGGATTTAAGGCGCGCTCTGCAGAAAAAACAAAATATTTTAACGCTTAAAATAACGCAGGTTATGACGCCTTCTCCTTTTGCCTTTACGCCGGAAATTCCTGCCGTAGAGGCCGCCAAAATTATCAATGAAAGGAAATTTGACAATGCCCCAGTAGTGGATAAAAACGGCAAAGTAATCGGCTTTTTGGATAAGGATAACCTTATAGAATTTATAGCACTTACGGATAAAAAATAAATGAAACATTTTCCCCCGTTTAAACTTATTTTACTTGCACCGCTATTTGTTTTTGTACTTACTGCCTGCGGCAGTAAAGATAAAGACGGCCAAGACGGCGCGCATGTACAGAGGGGTGAAGATGTTTTGATTTCCGAATCGGAAATGGGCCAAAGCAAATGGCTGCTTTCAACAAAAACTGCAGATTATTACGACGACAAACAAAATATTGAATTAACTTCCCCGAAACTGATAAACAAAACCGACGGCAAGGATGATGCTTCTATCCGCGCCGATAAAGGTACTTATGATTTAAAAACAGGCCTTATAACTTTAAGCGGAAAAGTAAAAGGAGTTTCTTTAGAACAGGGCGCTACGGTAAAAACTTCCCAAATTTACTACAATACCCAAACACATAAAGTTTGGACGGATAAACCCGTAGTTTTAACACGCGGCGGCGTAAGCGTAAAAGGCGCTGCGCTTGAAGCAAATTCCGACTTTTCCGAAATACAACTCTATAAGCAAATTACGCAACTTCCTAAAGAACTGCGGGACTTTGATAAAGGACAGGTAGAGTTATGAAAATAAAGAACCTGCTTATTTTTATATTTACCGTTCTCTTTACCTTACCGCTTTTTGCACAAAAAAACGATAAGGAATTATCCGCAGTTTTAGGCGGTATGGTACAAAGCGACAAATGGATAATCCGCAAAGATAAATCCGAGGAAGAATTTATCGGCAATGTAAAGTATGAGAACGATATTTACAAAATTACCGCTGACAGGGCTTTATCCCAAAGGGCTTTGTTTGCTTATACTTTAAGCGGCAATGTTTTTGCCCGCAGAAATCAAGACGGACAGACTCTAACGCTTAAAGCAAATAAAGTTTTCTTCAACCAGAAAAAAGATTCCGGCTATGCACAGGGAACAAAAAAGAAACAAATAAGTTTATCTTTAGAAAATGAAAATAATATTTTCAATCTCTATGCCGACAGATTAGACTTCGGCAGAAAATTTTCTTCTTTTGAGGCGCAAGGCGATTGCGAACTTAATGATTTGAATAATACGCTTTATGCCGGCAAAATGACTTTTGATGCCCAAACACAAATTTTTACGGCGGAAACTTTAAGGCCGCTGTTCTTCGGTTATAATGATGACGGCGATTATGCGCTTCAGGCAGACACGATAACAGCAGATAATAAAAACGGTATTTATAAAGCGCAGGGCAAAGTGCAAGGCTGGATAGTACCTGCGGAAGATATTTCAAAATATACCCAAGGAAACAAAGATGGAACTAAAATCTTCTAATATAGAAAAAGTTTATAAAGAAAGACGCGTGGTAAAAGGCGTTGATATTTATGTCCGCTCTGGCGAAATAGTCGGGCTTTTAGGCCCTAACGGTGCGGGCAAGACCACAAGTTTTTATATGCTTGTAGGTTTTATAAAACCTACATCCGGCAAGGTGTTTATTGACGGGCAGGATGTTACCCCCCTGCCGATGTACGAGCGCGCACGCCACGGGCTTGGATACCTTGCCCAAGAGCCTACCATATTCCGCGGCCTTACGGTGGAAGAAAATCTTTTGGCTATCCTTGAGCGTATAGAAGCAGATAAAACCAAACGCAAACAAAAAGTGGAGCAACTGCTTGAAGAATTCGGCCTTACACGCCTTGCTAAACAAAAAGCGTGGACACTTTCCGGCGGGGAAAAGCGCCGTATGGAAATTGCACGCTGTATGATAAGCAATCCGCATATCATTTTGCTTGACGAGCCTTTTGTAGGTATTGACCCGATAACCGTTTCCGAACTGCGCCAGATGATTTTTAAACTTAAAGATAAAGGCATAGGCGTTTTGATTACCGACCATAATGTGCGCGAAACTTTGCCGCTTACGGAAAGAGCCTACCTTATTTACGACGGCAAAATATTGGTGGAAGGCAATCAGGAAACCTTGCTTAACGACGCCAATGCCCGCAAATTCTATCTGGGCGAAGATTTTAAAATGTAGTTTAAGGAGTAAAATATGGCATTTAATTACGAAGAAAGATTCTTGTATATGGAAGATGTAAGCATAAAGGATGTCGCAAAAAAAGTAGGCACTCCTTTTTATTGTTATAGCAAAAAGGCCCTAAAAGAAAATTTTGCTAAGTTTAAAAGAGTTTTCCCCAAAGCAACAATCTGCTACGCAATTAAAGCCAATGCAAATATAGCCGTAATAAAAACTTTAGCCGCCTGCGGTGCAGGTGCGGATGTTGTAAGCGGCGGTGAACTGTTTTTGGCGCTTAAATGTGGCATACCGGGCAACAGAATTGTTTATTCCGGAGTAGGTAAGACGGAAAAAGATATAAGCCTTGCCATACAAAACGAAATAAAACAAATTAATATAGAATCTGCCGAAGAACTTGAAACCGTAAACCAAACTGCCATACGCCTTTGCACGCGTGCAAATATCGCCATAAGAGTAAACCCCGAAATTGATGCCCACAGCCACGATAAAATAACAACGGCAAGGCTTACCGATAAATTCGGCATACTTTGGCCGCAAGCACTTGAACTTTACAAAAAAGCATCCGAAATGAGCGGCATTAGAATAAAAGGTATTGCTATGCATATAGGCTCGCAAATACTTGATTTAAAACCTTTTGAAGCCGCTTTTAAGAAAATGGTTTTAATGGTAAAAGAACTTGAGAAAAATGATATTGCTATTGAAAACATTGACATCGGCGGCGGTTTGGGCGTAGTTTATAAATACGGGGTTGATAAACCCGTACGCACGGAAGCCTTTAAAAAAATAGTAGACAAATATTTAACACCGCTGAAAAAACATATCATTATGGAACCCGGACGCAAAATCGCCGCCAATGCAGGCGTTTTAGTATCTGCGGTACTGTATAATAAAAAAAGCGGTAAGAAAGATTTTTTAATTATTGATGCCGCTATGAATGATTTAATGCGCCCTGCATTATATTCCGCCTGGCACGAAATTTTGCCCGTGCGCGATTGGAACGGCCGCCCGATGAAGAAATACGATATTGTCGGCCCTGTATGCGAAAGCGGGGATACCTTCGCCAAAAGCCGCCAACTGCCTATGCTTGAGCAAGGCGAACTTGTGGCAATAATGGG
>CADAXZ010000019.1 GCA_902791965.1 Candidatus Proelusimicrobium bovinum
AGAAAAATTAGGTATAAAGGTGCGCGTAGTATTATCTTCCTATCAGAATTTAAAAATTACCACACCCGAAGATTTAATTATGGCAGAGGCTTTTTTATGCAAACAAAAGTAAAATTCGGTTTCGGTTTTGACATACACCGTCTGGTGGAGGGCCGTAAATTGATTATGGGCGGCTTGGAAATAAAACACGATAAAGGCCTTTTGGGGCACAGCGACGGAGATGTCGTCTTGCACGCAATTTGCGACGGCGCTTTAGGTGCAATAGCCGCAGGGGAAATAGGTATATTTTATCCTCCTACGGATTTATCTATAGCGGGTATCTCAAGCGTTGTGATAGCGCAAAAGGTAATAAATGTTTTAAAAGAAAAAGGTGCAGTTATTGAGCATATTGATGCTACGGTAGTAGCAGAAGAACCTAAAATGCGTGCGCATTACGAACCTATCAGAAAGTCTTTAAACGGGATTTTCAATATAGGTTTGGAAAATATAAGTTTTAAAGCCAAAAGCCACGAAGGCTTGGGCGAAATAGGCCGCGGCGAAGCAATAGCCTGCTATGCGGCCGTAACCGTAAGATTAGGAGTTAAAAATGATTAGGATAGTATTTGCTTTGCTTTGTTCGTCAATTTTTTTGTCTGCTTGTGCTTCAAGTTATGACCAAAAAAACTATAAAAAATATACCGGTATAAGTTATCAGGAATATGAAGCCAAGCGTAAACAGCATCAGCAGGAACAGGAAAAAGAAAAGGTAGAGTATTTATACCAAAGAGATGTTGAAGAAGATAATATAGACCTTTATCCTACCGTAAGCCCTGATATAATAGAGGAAGATGTAATAGAAAGCGTAAACAGTTCCTACGGGGAAGCCGTTGTCGTTATGGCAAGTAAGAAAATATCTTTAGGTAAAGATGCTTCTTATAAAGATATGCAGTTATTCCAAAATGCTTTGGATTCTTCTTACAAAATGGTATTTTCCCGCTACCGTGCAGACGGATTTACTTATGCTATGTCGCCTGCCGGAACAGTAAATCCTCTTTCGGTTATGGAAGTACAATGTAAATTGAGCGAAAATTATGCTACGGCAAAAGGTAAGGCGCTTTGCGATTATTTCTTTAACCAAATACCTGAAGCCTATGCAAAGGAAAAAGCAAATGCTGGCAATAAATAATACTCTTACCAAACGCAAAGATGAATTTACCCCTTTAAATCCTGCGGCTGCAACAATGTATTGCTGTGGGCCTACGGTTTATAACTATGCACATATAGGCAATTTACGCACTTATATTTTTGAGGATTTGCTTGTGCGTACCCTTTCTGTGCAGATGCCCGTAAAACATGTAATGAATGTAACGGATGTGGGGCATTTAACTTCCGATGCTGACAGCGGGGAAGATAAAATGGAACTTGGTGCGGCAAGGGAAGGAAAAAGCGCTTGGGATATTGCCAAATTTTATGAAAAGAAATTTTTTGAAGATTTTGATTCTTTAAATTGCAAAAGACCAACCGTTATTGCCCGCGCCACACAGCATATAAAGGAAATGATTGCCCTCGTAAAGAAATTGGAAGAAAACGGCTATACTTATAAAACTTCCGACGGCATTTATTATGATACTTCCAAATTTCCCGCTTATCATAATTTAGTGGGACGCGCACATATAGAAGGCCTTAAAAGCGGGGCCAGGGTTGATTTTAATGACGAAAAACGCAACCCGAGTGATTTTGCTTTATGGAAGTTTTCCCCAAAAGATAAACAGCGCCAAATGCAATGGGACAGCCCTTGGGGGGTAGGTTTCCCAGGGTGGCATATAGAATGTTCCGCTATGGCAATGAAGTATCTTGGCGACACCTTGGATATACATTGCGGCGGAATAGACCATATAGCCATACATCATACAAACGAGATAGCCCAAGCAGAAGGCGCAACCGGCAAGCAGTATGTACGCTATTGGGTACACGGGGAATTTTTAATTATGTCAAGCGGTAAAATGTCTAAATCTTCAGGCGGTTTTGTAACTTTACAAACACTTAAAGATAAAGGATACAGCCCGCTTGATTACCGTTATTTATGTTTGGGTGCGCATTACAGAACACAACTTGAATTTTCTTACGAAGCCTTAACTTTTGCGCGCAATACACGCCTTGGCCTTATGGAAAGGATAGCCGCCTTAAAACAGGAAAGCGACGGAGTTATTAAAGATTTTGCCGCGCTTGAAACGGCAAAAAACGCCTTAAAAGCCGCTATGGAAGATGATTTAAACACTTCAAAAGCCTTGGCTGTTTTGTGGGAATATATCAAAAGCCCCGCTGCGGCGGCAGGTAAATTGGCTTTCCTTGCGTATGCCGATAATTATTTGGGTTTGAGTCTTTTGCAGGAAGAAGTGCAAAAGCCTTTGCCGCAGGAAGCGCAGGATATTCTTGAAAAACGCAAAGAGGCGCGCAAAAATAAGGATTTTAAAACATCTGACGAGTTGCGTGATAAACTTTTGGCTATGGGTATTATCGTAAAGGATACCCCCAAAGGCCAAGAGTGGCGTTGGAAATAATAAAAGCAAAACTGTTTATTGTTTTTAATACAAACAAAGCCCCGTATTAATACGGGGCTTTTACATTTAACAAATGGACTTTTATTAGCGGCAGACTAATTCGTTTATAAAGCCCTCGGATTATTAGATATAGTTCTTACGGAAAAAGGCTCTTTATCATCTGTCAGTATATTAAGGCCGGTGTTTTTGCCGTAAATTGAAGTTTCGCTTAAAGAATCGTAATAATTTATAGTTAAGTTGCTGTTAGGGCCTTTAGGGTATCTGTACGGCATAAGAAATAATGTATGTTTACCCTGTGCTTTTGCTACCTTAATCTCTGCAAAACGGTTTTGTTCTGCTTTATGGATAGATATATAAGGATAAATTATTGCAGGTGCAAATGATATAAAAGCACAAAAAGCAAGCATAGTGATATATCTTACGGTTTTAAAGTTGTAAGTTTCTTCCAAATACAGTAAGAGGAAAACAAAAGTTATTATACTTGCTGTTGATGCCGTATAGAAACAACGGGCAAACATTAAAGGAATTACAAACAGAACACTGGCAAGTATGCAGGAAGAAATAAAGAAAATAAATGCGCAAAAGTAATTTTCATTTTTAAAAGCGAACGGTTTATCTCTATCTAAAGCACAGATAAGCAAGGCTAAAAAATTGAATACGGGAATAAACAGCATCGCTTTAATAAACCAATGGATATGCCCTATATGCCAAAATATTTTTTGGGAAAGAGGAATGCCTGAAAAATAAAGGAAAGATTTTGTTTCGTTAAGTCTGTTATACATAGCCGGAGCGGTAAAAAGGAATGTGATACCCAAAACTAAACCTAAAGAAATTAAATAAAAAGATTTTTTAAATTTGAATTTAGCCCAAAAAGAATACAACCATAAGCAAACAATCCAACCTAAAACCAAAGGGCCGTTATTTTCGCTTGACATACCTAAAAGTAAAGCGGCAATAAATAAAAAGATAACTGTTTTTGTATTTAAAATAAGATTACCTTTATTTTGGTATTGTATTCTTAAATAAGCCATAATCCAAAAGAAAGGTATAAAACTCCAACTGTAATTTGTAGCGCCGCCAATCCAAAACAAGGTGTTATCGGGCTGGGCGGAAACGGTAAGAGCAAGAATTGCAATGAGTAAAAAGATGGGGAAATCTTTTAAAGATTTAAAATCCGGTATACGGAGTTTGATAAGAAAGAAACAAGAAATAATCCAAATTATTTGTACAACAGGATTAAGGATAACAAAAGACCATTTACCCAAATACAGAACGGTTAAGGCGTAGATATGCCCTACTCTTGCAACTTCGTTTAAGTAAGAATAATAGCAATTCAGTAAAATATCTTTAAAGTTGTGCGGCATTAAAAGATATTCGTCTATTCCGTAAGGATAAAGATAAGACAGCCACATTACATAAGCGGCAAATAGTACAAAAAATGTAAACCATACATAAAACACACTTGAAAGTTTGCCTTTAAAATAATTAATCATATAAATCACCTTTTAATATTTTATTAAAGATAAAAAACAGAAAATTGAAATCTGTCATATTTGTTTACTTTTAAAAGAATAATATTTGAGCATAATATAAGTCAATACGGTAGTACAGATAAGTCCTATTGCCTGTGCCGCATAAGGATAAATTTGTAATTTGCCGGTAAGTAAAAAAAGGATAAATGCATTGAACAAATAGCCCAAGAACCAAACCGTACTTGCTTTTATATATTCTTTTACATAGTTCCCTTTTGTTTGAAAAACTAAAAATTTTTGAGAAAGATATGAGTTAAAAGAGGATAGTATGTATGAAATAAACAATGCGGCCTGATAATGTTCTTGTCCCAAGACAAATAAAGCCGCGGCAAAAAGAAGGTATCCTATAACCGTATTATATCCGCCGGCAAAAACGAATCTTATTTGTTGCGGCATATTAAACCAAAATATTTTGGCGGAGTTAAAAAGATTAACAGTTTTTGCAGAAGAATTATTTTCCATCTTCGTTATTATTCTCATCAAAAGAGAATAATAAATGACTTAAAATTGATTTTTTAGTTTTTGTTTTATTTTCTCTTTCGTTTTTTTGTTGTATTTGTATTTCTTGTTGTTTAGTCCGGATGTTTTTCTTTTTTTGTTTTTTATTTGTTTTCTGCTCGTCAATTTGATCTTTATTTTTTATGTCCGGTATTAAATGTTTTACGCTGGCTAAAATAAAGTTTTTCTTATTTAAAGTTTTTTCTAATTGTTTTATATTTTGTTCTTCTTCTTGGGCGTCTTCATAATCTTCTGACATATTTTTATCAAAAGCGAAGTGTTGTTTATTGTAAATGCTTCTTCTGCCGGTTATTAAAAAACTTACTATGCAGGATACTGCGGCATAAGGTGCTACGCTCGCTCCGAAAAGTTCTATCGCCATAATGCTGGCGGCTAAAGGCGTATTTGCTACGCCTGCAAGCACGCTTACGATACCTAAAGCCGCAAAAGTAGCGGTATTAAGGCCGATAAGATGCGCAAAAAAGTAGCCGGCATTCGCCCCGATAAACAGTACAGGAGTAATTAAACCGCCTACGCCGCCGCCGGCAAATGTTAATGAGGTCGCTACAATTTTATATAAAAAGCCAAAAGTCATTCCCTGCTCGCCTGCAAGCAAAGCGTTAACCCTTTCCATACTTAACCCTAAATAAGCCGGAGATGTAAGTAAAGCCAAAAGGATAATTAGTGCGGCGGCTATAAAGCATTTCCAAAAGGAAGAAAATTTTACGCTTATGAAGCGGAACAGAATTTTTGTAAATTTTAAAGCTTCTATGAAAAGCAAACTAACAAGCCCAAAGAATATCCCGCCCAAGAATACCTGTAAAAGGGAACTGTCCAAGTGAAGGGCTTGCAAAGTCATCGGGTGGTATATATATTCAACACCTAAAAGTTGTGTTATTTGGAAAGAGGTTATTCCGGAGATAAAAGCGGGGAACATTACTTCATAAAAAACTGTGCCTACACTTAACACTTCCAACCCGAAAAGCGCCCCTGATATAGGTACGCCGAACACGCCGGCAAAACCTGCGCTTACGCCGCAAATCATCAGTTTGCGCCTTTCCTGTCTGTTAAATGAAAATAATCTTGAACAAAAAGAAGCCACGCCCGCGCCCACATCCGCACAAGGTGATTCTTTACCGGCTGAACCGCCGCAGGCTATCGTCAGTATCGGCAGGAAAAAGGCCTTAGCCGCAGAGATTAGAGAAATGGGGCGTTTTTCATTAATGGCGGCTATGGCATCATTCGTGGAATAATCTTTATCTTCCGGATATACATTTACCGCCAAATGATTTACGATTAAAAGGGCTACGGGCAGCATTAAAAAATAAAGCGGAAAGGCATTTGAAACCGACAGGGCGGCAGAAAGCAGTTTCAGAAACATCGCATTAAAAACACCCACTACTGCCCCTATAAAAACAGAAGCCAAAAACCATTTTAATATATTAAAAAAGGCTATGCGCCGCTTTAATAAAAATATAGTTTTCATTATAGATTATAAGTTTTTAAGAACTCCGCTATTCCGTTCATAACCATATTAACGGACATCAACACAAGCAACATACCCGTTAATCTTTCTACGGCGATAAGCCCGCGCTTACCGAGCATATTGCTTATCGGGAAAGATAATAAAAGTATGGCCGAGTTAATAAAAGAAGCAATAAGTAAAGCAATAAGTATCTGCCAGACATTCCCGTCCGGTGTTGCAGAAAAAATCAACAACATACTTAAAGTTGCAGGGCCTGCAATAAGAGGTATTGCCAAAGGCACTATAAAAGGTTCTTCATCTTTGGGGCTTGTTTTAGTGTTTTCATCTTCAAGGGAATTAAATACTAATTTAAGCGACATAATAAAAAGTATTATTCCGCCTGCAATTCCCATAGAATATTGTTGTATATCAAGTAAATCAAGGGCTTTGCCGCCCGCAAAAAGGAAAGTTATCATTATCAAAGTGGCTATGCCTAACTCTCTAAACAGAACAAAACGGCGTCTTTCCGGCGATACTTTTTTTAGTGCTGTTATAAACAGCGGGATATTGCCGAAAGGATCCATAATTAAAATCAGGGTTACTACTGCAGATAATATAAGTTCCATAAATTTCCTTTATAAAGCAGACAGATATATTATTAGTTTAAAAAGATTTAGTTTTACATCCTCCGGCTTCCGTCGGTATGTTTATAACATCACATATATCAGGAGTTTCTTCTGAAGGATCGCAACAAAGAGTTTTAAAACTTGAATCGTCGTTGAGCGCGGAATAGGACAGCGTTAGGGTATAATTGCCGGAAGTTCTTGATGCTGTTACATTACTATTACTTAAGGTATAAGTAAAATAAGAAGTGGTAAGGGAGTCTCCGGTTACATTGTCGTCGGTTGTGCTTGATTTTAAGTCAACATCTAAATCAGAAAAGTCGCTGGCATATTGTTCGTTTACTGCAGCATAACGCATTTGAGATTTTTCTATTGAGGTTAGAATACCTACCGCTTCTACAGATCTTTGTCTTTCTACGGCATTAAAATACTGCGGCATTGCTATACCTGCAAGTATTGCCACCAAAACAACTACTACAAGTAATTCCATAAGGGTAAAACCTTTGCTATCCATAAATAAAACCTCTTTATATTAAATATAAATATAGTTTACTAGTAATATAAAATATAGTCAAATTTTTTAATTTTATTAATATTGCTTAATATGCATACGGTCTTTGGGCCTGTTTTCTGCGGAATATATTTCAATATCGTATGTATTTATATTTGACGGTGAATCATAAAAATAGATTGTAAGGTTATCGTAAGGCCCTTTCATTGAAATTAGTGGCGAAATATAAATTTTTTCGCGGTGTTTTTTTACGGCTTTTTGTATAATCAGATACCTTTGTATATCCTGATGATACAAATTATAAAACGGAATTATAAATAACGGTAAAATGACTACTGAAAATATTAACGCGGGATAAAGAAAAAGGCGGAAAATATATTTACCGTATAAATTTGCAATAAGTTTCAGCGAAATCATAAAAGCAACTATTGCAAACATAGAAGAATGATAAAACGGCCTTTGATTTGTAAACGGAGCCAAAAATAAAGCGGATGAACATAATAGCGAGGAAATAATCATAATTAAGGCGAAATTAAAGTCTTTATTATTTCGGATTTTATTTTTGAAAGCATACAACAACAGCATAAGTACCGATAGCGGCAGTAAACACCACTGTTGAATATAGGTCTTTATCATCAACGGAATATGATTAAGCATTTTTGCGTGCATGGGTAAATGTCTGAAATATGAATAAAAAGGAGAATTAAGCCTTTTATAAGAGCCTGGGGCAATAAAGAAAACTGTAATCCCTATAACTATGGCAAACACAGCGTATTTAGCCCAGCAGGGGATAAGGCCGAAAGTCTTTTTGCAGTATATCAACACATAAACCAGTAAAATCAATGTCATCGGGCCTAAAACTTCACTTGACATACCTAAAATAAAGAAAGCCGCAGGTAATATTAAAGGAGCATATTTTATATTGTTTTTTATATACTTGCCTTCAATATTAAGGCGGAAGAATATTAATACCGTCGTAAATAATATAAACGGATATGTATAAGTTGTAGTGCCGCCTATCCAAAAAAGGACATTATCGGGTTGGGCACAGGCAAAACTTGTAAGTAAAAGTAAGAGAAAAAAGGCCGGTAAGTCATTTAAAGTTTTAAAATTAGGTAATCTTAAAAATACTGTAAAGAATATAAGAATATTGAGCAATAATTGTAAAAAAGGATTTATACATACAAAAAACCATTTGCCTATAAAAAGTACGGTAAGATTAAATAGGCTGCCTATTTTAGGCGTAATTATATAATAATTGATTATATATTTACTTATTATATCTGATAAGGAATTTGGAGTGTAATAATATTCATCTCCGACAAAAGGATACAGAGCCGATAGCGTGGTTATAAAGAGGATATAAATAAAAAACAGCCCAATCCAAAATAAGAGCGGGCCGTTTAGTCTTTTTAAAATCATAGTTTATGTGGTAAAACAAACTCTTAAATTATCAATGCGGAATCTGTTATTAAAAATAAACGCCCCCTAGGAGAATCGAACTCCTCTCACCAGATTGAAAATCTGGTGTCCTAACCGATAGACGAAGGGGGCGTTTGCTTAAACTTGCGGATAACCGCAGTTTAATATTTTATGCGCTCGGTGAGGCTCGAACTCACGACCCCCCGCTTAAAAGGCGGATGCTCTACCACTGAGCTACGAGCGCTTAAAAATCTGTTTTAAAAGACCAAAAAATATTGGGGGTTAACCCCAACACATATATTCTAACAAAATTAAATTTACTTGTCCACAAAATTATTAAGTAATTTAATTTTATCCGCATCTTTACGGTTTTGCCGTTTAATTGATGTAAAAATATTATAGCAAAAAATAAATAAAATTAAAACAAATTTAAAATATTGCAATTAAAGCGTTAAAGACAGCATAATAAAATTGTACTTGGAATATGCTTTATTGTAATGATATATTAAAGACAGAGCGGATTTTTATAAAGCCGAAAAGTTATATATAATAATCGTAATTTAGTTTTAGGTATAATATAAATAAAGGCGGATTTATGCCGCTTAAAGATTTTTTGTTGTTAAGGAGATTTTTATGGGAAAGAAAACTATATCCAGCCCTAATGCACCAAAGGCGATAGGTCCTTATTCCCAAGCAGTAAGGAACGGGAGTTGGGCTTTTATTTCCGGTTGTTTGCCGGTTGACCCTGTAACGGGGGAACTGGCCGGAGGTGATGCCCGTACCCAGACGCAGCGTGTTTTGGAAAATATGGGACAAATATTGAAAGCCTGCAGAATGGATTTTAAACATGTGCTTAAAACTACTGTTTTTGTTACGGATCTGTCTTGTTTTGCTGATATGAATGAGGTTTATGCTTCTTTTTTTCCGGAGAACCCTCCCGCAAGAAGTACAGTACAAGTTTCTGCTTTGCCTAAAGGGGCTTTAGTGGAAATAGAGGCCGTAGCCAGAAAGTAAATTAAGCAGTAGCGAGGTAAAACAGATGGCTTTGGATTTAAAAGAGAACGAATTTTTAAAAAAGAAGAGAGCAGGTGTTTTATTGCCTTTATTTTCTATGCGCAGTGCGAGTGATTGGGGCTGCGGGGATATGGCTTCTTTAAAAGAGTGGATAGAGTATTTGGGCGGATACGGAGTAAGTATTCTTCAAATTTTGCCTATACACGAAACAGAACCTGACCAAGTATGTCCTTATTCGGCTTTAAGTGCGTATGCAATAGACCCTATTTATATAAGTATAAAAGATGTGCCGGATGCAGCCTGCCCTGAAGCACAGGAACTTATAGACCAAATAAAAGATGAAATTTCTTTTTGGCGCGGGGAAAGCAAAGTTCATTACAAGTTTATCAAATCCGCAAAATATAAAGTTTTATGGGCTGCTTATGAACATTTTTTAAAGACTGAAAAATCCAAAGCGACATCCCGTTATGAAGATTTTTTAACTTTTCATCAGGCCCATGCCTCTTGGATGGTGCCGTATTGCATTTTCAGAACAGCCAAAGACAGTTTAGGCTGGAGCAGTTGGAAACATTGGGAAGATAATTTAAAAAATTTGGATAAAAACTTTTTGCGCGATTATACTTTAAAGCATTA
Source organism: Candidatus Proelusimicrobium bovinum (assembly GCA_902791965.1). Lineage (GTDB taxonomy): Bacteria > Elusimicrobiota > Elusimicrobia > Elusimicrobiales > Elusimicrobiaceae > Proelusimicrobium > Proelusimicrobium bovinum. The sequence goes on from CADAXZ010000019.1 coordinate 10,239, forward strand.
TAAACAGATAATGTTCTTCAGTTATCTTCAATGGCAGTTGCAACAGCAGTTAATTTCCGCAAGAGAAAGCGCCGCAAAGTGCGGGGTACTTTTATTCGGGGATATACCGTTCGGCGTAAATTTTGACAGCGCAGATGTTTGGTCAAACCAAAGTAAATATCTTGCCGGCTATGAAATCGGCGCACCTAAAGACCAATTTTCTGAAGGCGGCCAAAAATGGGGATTGCCTGCTTATAATTGGCCTGTAATAGAACAAAGCAAATTTAATTTATGGCGTGCTAAAATTGCGCGTGCGTGCGAAATTTACGATATTTTCCGTTTAGACCATCTTGTAGGCTTTTTCAGGACTTGGATTTTCGGCCCTGATGATGAAATAGGCAGATTTGATATAGAAGATGAAAAAGCACAGCAAAAACGCGGCGCTGCTTTTCTGGAGGCGGTTTGCCAAGCGGCAAACGGAAAACTTCCCATAGGAGAGGATTTGGGTGTGATACCTGATTTCGTACGGGAATATATGAAAGAAATTTCCCTGCCTGGATATAAAGTTATCCGTTGGGAAAAAGAAAACGAAGTTTTCCGCGAACCGCGCGAGTATCCTATGGCTTCTTTGGCTACTACTTCAACACACGATACGGAAACTTTATCTGATTGGTGGGACAGTATGCCCGATTGGCAGCGTGCTAATGTGTGGGAAATGGTATCTGCCCAAAAGACTGACGGAAAAGTCCCCTTTAATGACGATGTGCAAAGAGCAATATTTAAGCGTGTTATGGGGGCAGGGTCTTGTTTTGTAATTTTCCCTATACAAGATATTATCGGCAGTAAAGAGCGTATAAATACACCTGGTACTGTTAATGAAAATAACTGGACTTACCGCCTGCCTTGCGAAACGGCAGAATTTAATTCCACTTATCTTAACAAGATGCGTATGTTTAAAGAATTAGCCCAAGAAAGCGGCAGGATTTAAAGCCAGTTAAAAATGCTTGCAAATATGTAAAAAAAATATAAAATATTCTATATAATGATAATTTATAAAAAAAGGGGGGAAAATGCGTATTTTTAAAGGCAATACAATCAAAATAGCCGTAGCATGTTTTATTATTTTTATGGCTATTCCTTTCATTTTTGTTGAAAGTTCCGATGTAAAAAAAGGCCAAGGCCCTACGATACCTATGGAACAATCTGCAAATCCTATTACCCGTTTTTTGGACCGTATAGGTTCTTTTTACGGATTTAAGAAAGGCCACAAAGGAAAATCCGCAAAAGCGGTTAATTCTTCTTTTGATAAAGCGCCGTTGAATTTGGCTTCTGCAAAAAAACAGGGCAGATTTATTCCCCCTGGCAATTTAAGGGAAAGGAAAAATCCTGAAGATTTACAGCAGGCATCAGATGCTAAAACAGGTATAATACCGGATAATGCCCCCTCTGTTAAAGCAAAACTTCCGGAGGTTAAAGAATATGTCCGTATGGACGGCGGTACTTATGAGGTCATCAAAGACCATGAGGGCCGCAAATATGTGGCATTGCCTGACGGTTTTGTCCCTTATGAAAAACTTATGTCCGATACGGTTTCCCAAGAGGAATTTGAAGCGGCCAAAGCCCAAGCCCCGCAACTTGAAGATTGGGAAATTTTTGAAGCCTTAAGAACACCGGGCGGTTTGCCCGCATATATTGCTAACGGCGGCAGCAATACTTATTCTAAAAACAATAACTACGGCGCTCAGCACAGCAAATATGCCAATAAAGAAGGGTCCCGTCTTTTCGGCAGAGCGGGCAGCGGCAAAGGCGGGCTTGATGATGATATATATGATGAGCGGAAACTTGCCCAGAGCATACAGGCCAATAAAGGTACTTTAAACGGTAATCATGCGGCTTTAACATCTTCCTTAAAAAATAAATACAATGATGTTAACAAAAATAATGATACCGATAATGCCGTAAATGCTAATAATGAGGATTTCGCTTCCCTTATAGGAACGGGGATTGTAATAGGCTATGATAATAATGTCAATTTAAAGGGCCTGGATAATAATCAAGGCAGACAAACTTTTGCAAGCCGTAATACAGCGGTACAAATACAAACAATAACGCCTGTGGGTGTAGTAGGGGATAAACAAGAGAGAGTAAACGATTATATGGCCAAAGTAATGGAAATAGATACTTTTTACGATATAGATGACAAAGGTAATAAATTAAATAATCCTTGGATTTATCCGCAAAACATTGACACAAATAGAACTCCTGGTGTGGAGTTCTATAATTCCAACAGCAACAGGCTAAATGAAATTATCAGGGATAAATTCAAGGAATCCGATCAGGTTTATACAAGAAGTAAAGATGAAATAAATGGTTTAAGGGAAAGTATTCCCAATTTTAAAATAGCCGTAGTCGACGGAATTGATGCAAACGGACAAGTCCAATCTGTAGATATAAATAAATTCCACTATAAAATAGTGCAAGGTCTTACAGGTGCTAAGCCTTTATCAGGGAAATATCTTAATATTAAACCTGAAGAAAAAGCAGATACTTTGGTGGTTGTATCAGATGCGGATAGTTTTAACAGGCTGAAAAGGGCAGGATATAATGTCGTCATATTTAATAATTTTGCCATAACCCCGGCTGATACGGAAAACTTTTATGGGGAAACGGCTCTTGTTGTAGAAAATATGGCGCGTGCAAAACAACTTGCCGATGCCCAAGCAGCAAAGAAAGCAAAGAACTCGGCAGATTTGGCTAAAGATGTTGCAAATGCCAAAGTAGGTGTCAGAGGAACATAGGTCTTTAGGCCTATATTTAATAGGCCTAAATGCTCTTGTTTTGTTAATTAAATTTTATTAAGATAAAATATATAGTTGTAGTTAGGAGGAAAGAGTAATATGAAGTTAAGAGGGTTGATTTTTGCGATGTTGTTCGCGTTTGCCGCAATACCTTGTAGCGCCTTTATATGTCATTATACTAACGATGAAATGTACACTTCTTTTTATTCTATTTTTGAGAGTAAACGCGGCGATGATATAGAATTTATAAAATTCTGTTATGAACAAGGTGTAAGGCTTGATAATGTAAGACCTGACGACAGAGATGGGGCTTTCCTGTTTGTACCTACAAGTGCGGCAAAGTTTAACCGTATGCTCGGGCTTAAATTCTTTATGGGTATAGAAGGTTATAATGACCCTAAGATTTTTGACAATAACGAATTGTCCAAAACGGCTTTACATTTTGCTGCTTTAAACGGCAATTATGAGATGACAAAATATCTCTTGGAAAAAGGTGCAAGCCCTATAAAGAAAGATAATGAACGCAAATATGATGCTCTTGATTATGCTAAACAATCAGGTGTAAAGCAGGTAATAGACTTGGTGGAAAAGGCTTGGCGTAAATCCAGCGGCCTTGCTACAATTAAACAGGAAGAATATAAAAAGGAAATTAAGAGTATCAATATGAACGATTATGAAAAATTTAAATTAAAACACAATTTAAATTCGTTTAAAGTCGGCATGTTCTTATCTTAAAATTTTTTGCTGCAAAAAATCCCCGTCTATATTAAAGGCGGGGATTTTTTATCTTATATTGTTAAATGATATAATTAGATATTATTAAAAATTTTGTATAAAATTATATACTATCAACTATGGAACTTATTATAAATATTGACGGCGGAAGCCGCGGAAACCCTGGCCCGGGTGCAAGCGGTTGCATAATAAAGGATAAAAAAGGTACTGTGCTTAAAAGAGAAGGTGTTTTTTGGCAGGAATGTACCAATAATCAGGCGGAGTTTAATGCTCTTAAAATTGCACTTGATAATGCTAAAAATTTAGGCGGAACGGTTTTGAATATCAGGGCAGATTCCCAATTATTGGTAAAGCAGTATTTGGGAGAGTATAAAATAAAAAATCCGCAACTTCAAATATTGATGGCGGAAATAAAACGCCTTGCTTCTTCTTTTAAAAAGATTAATATTGTTCATGTCCCCAGAGAACAAAATAAAGAAGCCGATTTGATTTGTAATCAAACAATGGATAAAGCGTTAAAAGTTTCTTGCCGTGTCGGGCCGGAACACTTTTTTAACCGTGCAGCCCAAAAGACAGAAAATAATATTAAAAAATCTGTTGATAATAAATGTTCCGTAAAACAAAAAAACAAACAGGCCGAGCAACTTGAATTATTTGACTTAAATAATTTATAAAATATATTTATTGGATGGCAGGCCGCCGTTTAAAAAACGGAGGAACTTCCGGACTCCAAGGGCAGAACGCCGTATGAAAATACGGGAGAGCGGGGCTATATCCCCGCCCGACGGAAAGTACAACAGAAAAAATACCGCCCGTAAGGGTAAGGGTGAAATGGTAAGGTAAGGGCTTACCGCGCAGATGGCAACATCTGCGGCAAGGCAAACCCCGTTCGGAGCAAGGCCAAATATGCCGATATACGGCCCGTATGTTAAGGCAGAGTAGGCCGCACAGATAAATGGTCTGCACGCGTAAGCGGACAGAATCCGGGGTATAATCCATTGCGCCGCATTTTGCGGCGCTTTTTTTATGCCTTTATAATTACGGGTATTATTGAGTCCCGTTATAAAAAAGATTATTTATATTGCTGTTTGTTAAAAATATTTATAGATAATTGCTGCTTTTATTTTTTTATGTTATAATAAATATGTTAGTTAAGGCTAACATATTTATAATCAATAAAAGGAGTTTATAATGAAAATTAAAGCAGTTGCGGCAGTTGCGTTATTATTAATATTATCGTCAATATCTTATTGTGCGGAATTAGATGGTTTATATGCTGGATTAAACAAAGCAGTTAAAAACAATTTTGAAAGCGGGCAAAATTTTTTGGATAACAAGTTAGTAATTACTAACTTTTCTAACAAACTTGAAGCCGTTTATTTAACTTCTTTAACACAGGATAAGACTATTTCGGAATTAAATGATAAAGAGTTAAATAAAAAGATAGAAAAAGAATTTGATTCTGTTGATTTTAATATTATTTTTTCTTCCGTACAGCCTGATACCCGAACAAATAAATCTATGCCTTGTAATAAATTAGCGGCGCGCCGCTGGCTTAAAGATTACAAAAAATCCCTTCAGGAAATAAAGGATAAACAAAAAGATATATTGGCGGTGCGTAAACAATTTAATCTTTTTCAAAACAAATACAAAGCATTAGATAAAGGGCGAAAACTTAAATTTTATACTTATTTACGCAGTACGGTAAAGTATCTTAATTGCGGCAAATATTCTTCTGCAAAGGTTTTAAGTGAATATATGGCAGGCAGTTTATTTGATTAAGTGATATATGACGGGCTGTCTTTATCACTCTGTAAAAAAATTCCCTTACCTGATAAATATAAAACATATAGCGGCGCGGTTTAGCATTTTTATATTTTATGGCTAATGTCAAAGTAAAACCGCAGGCTTTTTATCCTGCGGTTTACATTATATTAAGGTGTCATTTCGGCTTTATTCTGCGCCGAAGATATTATTTAACTGTCTGTTTACGCGGTAGAAAGTAGCGCATTTAGGCATATCTTTTATGCGTTTTGCCCCGATATATGTCATAGCGCTTCTTATTCCGCCCAAAATAGAGAGAATAGTATTTTCTAACGGCCCGCGGAAAGGTATTTCTACTACTTTTCCTTCGCTTGCGCGGTATGTTTTCATTCCTCCGTAAAATTTATTTTGGGCATAATCGGAACTCATACCGTAGAATTTTTTAAATTGTTTTTCTTCTATTACATAATCATAACAGCAGCCCTCATCATCAAATTTAACTTCATTTGTTTGTAAGAATTTAGAAGATAATGCCCCTGCGCTTTCGCTGTGGCCTGCAAGCATACCGCCAAGCATTACAAAGTCAGCCCCGCCGCAAAAACTTTTGCAAATATCACCGGGTACGGTGCATCCGCCGTCAGCGCAAATCATTCCGCCTACGCCGTGTGCGGCATCGGCGCAGTCTATTACGGTTGAAAACTGCGGCCTGCCTACACCGGTTAATTTGCGCGTTGTACATACTGAACCCGGCCC
>CADAXZ010000020.1 GCA_902791965.1 Candidatus Proelusimicrobium bovinum
TGAGGGTTAGGTTTGGCATTACAGGCGGTAGCCAATAATGCGGTTAGTAAAAGTGTCAGTATCTTTTTCATGGATTCTCCTAATCAATAAAGTTCGTAAATGTTATCGGCTCATATTCCGGTTTGTTAATGCCGTGTTTTTTGCCCAGCTCAATGCATTTGAGTAGCCACGCCATATTTTGTGCTAGTGTGCGCATGGTTTGCAAACCTTCCGCGTCTTTACGTACATCTTCCGGTGTGAATCCGTGCACCATGTTCCAATACTGGGACCCGACTACTTGCATATTGGCAATAGTAAAATACTTGTTCAACCGATCAAAGGAGGCTGTTGCACCGCCTCTGCGGCAAGATACGACGGCTGCTGCTAACTTTCCAGCCATTTTCTTTGAATTAGAGAAAAACAACCGATCACAAAACGAGCAAAGTTGACCGGAGGGCCCCGCATAATAGACGGGCGAGCCCAGCACTATGGCGTCAAACTCATCTAATCGTGCGCCAATCTCATTGACGCCATCGGTATCAAACACACATTTACCTGTTTCGCGGCATTTTCCACAAGCAATACAGTTGGCAATCGGTTTTGTGCCAATGTGAAAAATTTCACTTTCAATACCATTTTTTTTAAGAGTGTTGGCAATTTCACTCAGTGCCGTAAAGGTACATCCTTCTTTGTGCGGACTTCCGTTAATAAGTAATGCTTTCATAGTTATTTATCTATATTCACTAAAGTATATTCACCTGTTCCCATACCTAGTTCCTTCATATAGGAAATTTGTCTGAGTCCTTCGCGTGATTCAATGCGTTCTTTTAAGTCATGTCCTTCGTGTTCCGGCAAGGCATATACTTGGTCAAGTGATGCTTGGTCCACAGCCATCAAATCCGTAGAGGCCAAAATGCCAATATCGTGCACTTTGGGTTCGGCGGCAGAAGTGCCTGCGCAATCGCAATCTACAGACATACGGCGCAATACGTTAATATACACAATTTTCTTGCCGAAGTGGTCCACCGTGGCTTTTGCAGATTCCACCATATTCTCTTGGAAACGGGCACCTGTATAACCCCATTGCTCATCGCCTTTTTGGTGAATCATCTTTTTACCGATTTTTCCATCTGCCATACCGATAGCAATGTTTTTCAAGCTTCCGCCGTAACCACCCATAGTGTGGCCCTTAAATTGCGTGAGTACGACAAGAGAATCATAATTTAATACATGACTGCCCATGGACATTTCTTCGAAGTGTTTGCCGCCTTTGACAGGAAGCATAACTGTTCCGTCTTCGTCCAAAATATCCACTTTGCTGAATGTCCAACCGTTGATTTTAAGTGTCTCGCGGTGGCCTTCGGTAGTTTGGCGCGGGGAATCATAAAATACGTTGGTTTCCACAAGCGTACTGTTGGGGATGTGTTCCCACAATGCTTTTACCATGGGTACCGGTAAAATGTTTGGGCCGTGTGGCTCACCCGTATGGAACTTGATAGCCACTTTACCATCAATGTTTGCAGAAATCTTATCGTAGATTTTAACCAACCCTTCAGGACTAATATCCCGCGTAAAATATACCACGGGTTTGTTGGCGGGTGCCTCTTGTACTTTAGGAACATTTTGGCAAGCTGCCAATGTTATGGTTCCAAGTAATACTGCAAGTAATTTTTTCATTATGTTATCTCCTTTTAGCATTTTTTACCCATTTCATATGTTTTTTTATAGATGGGCAAGTCCTTTACTTCACCAACTTGCCAGGCACCCGTACCGTAAATAATACCTTTCTCTTTAGTGCCTTCCAAACAATCGCGTGTAAAACCGCGTAGGCCTTCTATAGTGGGGGCTAAATTGTTTTTGTCGGTATCGGCAGCGGATACAATGAAATAAACATCCTTATCGGAAATTTCCGTATATCTGGGCACACAACGGTCAATGAACGTCTTTAATTGTGCGTCCATGGTATAGAAATAAACTGGAGTGGCAAGCACAATTACATCGGCCTCCACCATTTTATCCAATAACGCTTTCATATCATCTTTTTGCACGCATTTATGCGTATTATTGCACACACCGCAACCTAAACAGTAATTAATTTTATGATCACGTAAAAAGATTTTTTCCACATTATGTCCGGCTTCTTTAGCACCTAACAGAAACTGATCACATAACAAGTCGGAATTGCCCCCTTTGCGAGGCGAAGCAGATATAATTAACACTTTTTTAGTCATATTTTCTCCTATAAATTATTTAGCCAATGTACAATTTTGTTATGCACAGCTTGATTATATTCAGGCCCGACATTATTAAAATTGGCATAAGTGCTCACTTGAGCATTTTTAGCACCGAACTTAAAATCTTCCAGAAAAGAACCCGGATTGCTGCCTTGTGTGGAAAACGGGATTACTTTTTTATTTTTAAAGTCCATTTGACTCAAAAAGGAATACATTGGAGTTGCCATTGTGTACCACCAAACAGGCCCACCGACAAAGATAGTATCATACCCTTTCACATCCGGCATTTCACCCGCTAACGGCGGATATATTTTATTCCCCAATTCTTTTTTGATCCGCGCGTAAAAAGCCGGGGAAGATTTGAATTCTTCCTGCGTTTGGATGCGGTATGTATCACCCTTTGTAAGGGCCGCGATTTGCTCGGCAATATCTTGCGTATGTCCCATCCAAGAATAATAAACAACAAGCACTTTGCCCAAATTGGCGGTATACGTTTCCGCCTGTGCAAAAGCGGCCAATTCTGTTTTGTTCTTATAAGCAACTTTTAACTGATGTACAAGGGCGCAAATACCCCCGATCACTGCCAATACAAGCAAGAAAATCAGTATCTTTTTAATCATATACTCTCCTAGAATTTGAGTTCTTTGTCTTTAGAAGCAATTGCTTTATCATATACGGAAATTTTATAATCTAAGCGGTTAAGTGTATCTTGAAGTTCCGCTAAGCGCACTTTTAGTTTTTCGCGCTCTAAAGCAAGCAAATCCCTCCGTGCTTTAAGCGTGCGTTTACCGCGTGCAAAGAGTTCAAAGTATTTTTTTAATATTTCTATGGAAAGCCCCGCACTGCGCATACATTTAACAAACCCTATACGCGCACAATCTTCCTGCGTGTAATTACGCACGCCGCCTTCCGTGCGGCTGATATAGGGGATAAGGCCTTCCTTCTCGTAGTAGCGTAGCGTATCCGGTGAAACGCCGCACTTTTGGCTTACTTCCGCAATAGTCATTACAAACTCTCCTTGAGGATTTGCAGCACTTCTTGGCGTTCAAGTACTTTGTAGCCGCCTTTTAAGATAAAAGTGGCATCTGCAATACCTTCAAGCATTTCCGGCGTTGCGCCCAGTTCGGTAATGTTAAGCGATACGCCGATTTTCTTCATCCAGTTTTCCAAAGCCGCAAGCCCTTCTTTGGCTGTTTGCTCGTCAGTTTTCCCCTCGGCACTAATACCCCATACATTGACCGCAAAGCGTTTGAATTTGGCAAGCCCGCAGGGCATAATATGCCGGTAATACGGCAAGGAAACTGCCGCAAGTGTCATTCCGTGCGTAGCATCCGTATAAGCACCGACCGCCTGACCTAACATATGTACCATCCAATCGGTAGTTTTACCTCTGGCAATCAGAGTATTTAAGGCCCAAGTAGCGCACCACATAATATTTGAGCGGGCCTCGTAATCTTGCGGATTATCTACGGCAATTAAAGAACTGTGGATAACAGAGCGCATTAGCCCTTCTGCTAAATAATCGCTTGTGTTATCATCCGTACCGGAGAAATACTGTTCGCAAATATGATTAAAAATATCATAGATACCGGACACCATTTGGCGTTTGGGGAGCGTGAGCGTAAACTTCGGGTTTAGAATAGAGAACTTCGGCATCACATTTTCGCCAAACACATGGCCGATTTTCAGATGTTTTTCGCGGTTGGTAATTACCGAGCCGCCGTTCATTTCAGAGCCTGTCCCCACCATAGTAAGCACGCAACCTACTGGAACAATTTTACAGGCAGGTTCTTCAAAGCGGATAAAATACTTTTCCCAAGGGTCATCCTCACAATGAACAGAAACCGATACCGCTTTGGCATAATCACAGCAAGAGCCGCCGCCTACCGCCAAAAGCAAATCCACATTATTTTCGCGGGCGATTTTAACGCCTTCGTTTAATTTTTCGCTCGTGGGGTTAGGCATTACGCCGCCGTCCTCTACAATCGTTTTACCGTTGTTTTTTAAAATAGACACTACCGCATCATAAATCCCGTTTTTCTTAATAGAACCGCCGCCGTAGATAAGTTGTACGGTTTTGCCGTATTTGGGCAGTTCTTCGTTTAGATATTTTAGGGAATCATCCCCGAAGTAAAGTTTAGTTGGATTAGAATAGGTAAAGTTTCCTAACATAATACGCTCCTTAGTGAAAGATAATATTATTGTAGCAGTTAGAGTTAACTCCAAGTCAATGGGATTTTATGGCAGTTATAAAACCGCCTGACTTAAAGTTTACTCCAACTGTTATAAATAAACACATATTGCAGATATATATGGATAAAAAAGTATTATTTCCGTGTTATTGAAAAGCAATTATAAAAAAATAGAATACTTAAGCAGTAAAGATTCGCAGACAGTTTTTTGCACGGTTTCCGCATTGACAGAAAGGGAATCTTTACAATATAAAGAGGGCTTTTATGAAAAAATTATTACTCATACTGATATTTTTTACAGCCTTCCCCTTGTTTGCACAAAGATCTTTAGAAATAGCATACGAAACATCATCCTACACCTACCGCGAACTTATAAATCAAGCGGGGTGCAATATTTAGGGTTTATCCCATACAAACTTATTATATACTTTTTCCGTATTGCACTACCCGCTAATTAAGGATTGAAAAATCTGCCGCAACAGAGTAAAAAACAGCCTCAAAAATTTACTTTCAAATTATATATTCCCTACAAAAAATTAAGACGGTTGACTTTCTCAAAAGGCATTTTAGCCGTTTTTGGCAAATTAATAGGCAATGTTCCTCTTGCCTGACGCAACCCAAGCAAAATTTCCCCCGCGACATTTACGGCATCCGCCGTAGCACCGTATAATGCCAATACCGTTTGTGCCTGCGGATAGGAAGGTATTTCATAAGGATTAAGTAAGGAAATAAGAACCGCCCGTTTTCCCTGCTCCTGTGCCTGTTGCAACAGTTGGTTGACCAACTCATATTGGTTAGGATTTATAGCAGATGTAGTGCTTGTACCCGCTATAACTGCTTGGGTATCATCTAAACATTTTTTAATATTTATGCCAGCACCGTCCGCAGCCGCACGGGGCAGTTGCAAATAGGAGACTGTCTTCCCGTTTTGTTCTAATACTTCGGCCATTTGATGTACCTGCTTACTGAAAATTCCATCAGCAAACATCACCACGCATACCTTTTGTACTGTTTTAAAAGATTGCACAAAATGTTGGTTGTCGCGCAATAAAGTAACGCCTTCTTCCGCGACCTGACGCGCTACTGTGTCAAAATTACTTTCTCCTTTCACAGCATTAGCGGGTAAATGTCGTTTAATATCTAAAATACGCTGCACGCTGCCGATTAAATCTGTACGCGAAAGAACAGGTTTTTCTTGTTGTAAATCTTCTTCCACAAATCGGGCGGCCATTTTAGGATAATAAGCGGATGCCTCTATTTCCGTCGGTTTGCCCGTCAATAACAAAATATCGTTTCCGGTAGAAAGACCTTCCAATACAATTTCCTGTACGGACTTATTACCTGTTCCGTCCATATCTAATCCGTCTGTTAATACAATACCCTTAAATCCCATACGGCGGCGTAATATATCCTTCGTAATCTTAGAAGAAAAAATAGCCGTATTTTCTTTATCAACAAACGGATAAAGCACATGGTTGGTCATAACGCCGGACGCTCCGGCATTGATAGGTATTTGAAATGCGGAAATATGGGTTTTCCACAAGTCATTTTCCGGCATATTTGTAATTGGCTGTGAAAAGTGGGAATCCGTGGCAGTATCGCCATGCCCGGGGAAATGCTTAATAACCGCCGCAACACCGTTTGTCTGCAATCCGCGCACCGCAGCAGCGCAGAATTTACCTACGGCCTGCGCATTATCACCAAAAGAGCGGGTTTGTATAATTGGATTGGCCGGATTAGAATTAACATCCGTATCAGGCCCTAAAGCCATATTCCCGCCGGCAAGTTTAATCTCGGCGGCTTGTTCGGCATACATCTTTTCTACCAATCCGGCGTTACGCGTAGCCGCCAGCAACATATTAGACGGCATTTGTTTTAGCCCCATAAACATAGGAGAAGTTACCGTTCCCCCTTCATAATCAAAGGCTAAAAATAAAGGTATTTTGCGCGGATTTTTATCCGCCCATTTACTTAAATCTTTTAGGGTTTTAACTAATTTTTTACGCTGCCGATTAGTAAATTTATCCTGATTTTCAAGCGTAATAACCGGATGAATTAATTGCCCTTCGTGTGCCTTAATAAAAAAGCCGGACACTTCCCCTTTCTGTACCGGTTTTTTGAACGCTTTATGCTTACCGATTACCACACGCGGCATAATGGTTTGGCCGACTAATTCTTTGGTAGATAATTCATCGGCGCCAGGCAATGCAAACGTAGTTGCAGCCAATAACAAAAAGGACATTATAAAAATCTTTTTCATCTCGTTCCCTTTTTATATTACATATATTAACAAAAAGGCAGAAAGGATTCTAATTTATTATCTTAAACCGTAATCAAGTATATTTTCTTCTAATTAAACAAATCCGTATTCTGCACAAAACACATTTATAATCTTTCCACACCCTCGGGCAGGCGTTCGCGCATTTTTTCCCGCAGATTATAAAATTCCCCGTCGGCAAAAAAAGTTCCGTCCCCGTTGGCGTGTATGATACGCCGTTCTTTTTTAAGAGGGTTTTCCCATAGTTGCACGCCTTTTAGAACAAGTATTCCGTACGGCTCAATATAATCTGTAAGTTTACATTCTATTGCGGCTAAACATCCCCCGATAAGCGGGGCTTTTACCTTGGCAGGTTTCTGCTTTTTAAGATTAAAATGCTTAAATTTATCACACTGCGAGCCGTGTATAGTACCGATACCTACGGCTTTTTCTATCATATCTGCGGCAGGTACGCATAGACAGCATTGTTTGGTACGGAGTATGGCTTCAAAGGATTCATTCCAACTGCCGCTGCAAATGGCTATCAGGGGTGTAAAATCCAACACCATCTGCCAAGAAACGGTCATTACATTATCTTTTTTACCTTCGCTGACACAAACGAGCAGCACAGCACCGGATTCCAAATAGGTAAACGCTTTATCTAAATTTCCTTTTATCATATATTTTCCCAAAAATAATTTTCAGTACTGATGTATGCTCTACATAATTGTACTACATTACAGGCTATAACCTGCCTGCATTTTATTAAGCCCAATAAATCTTTGAACCTTTTATATTTTTTAAAGTATCTTGTTAAACTATAAGCATAGCAGGATTGTTATATATCCGGTTTTTTTATAATATAAAACTATGAAAAAATTATTCATATTTTTTATCTTTACATTTTTATCCGCGGCGCTCTTTGCCGCAGAAAGGATTTTGCGTTTTGATGTTGTATTAACACTTGATGAAAATTCCAAAGCAACAGTTGAAGAAATAATTACAATTAATGCAGAACATAATAAAATAAGGAGAGGTATCTACAGAGATATTCCCCAAAGCATATTCCGGCAAGTTAAGCCTTACAGTTTGCAAATGGACGGCAAACCCCACCCGTTCTTTACGGAAAAAAAAGGCGGTGATTTAAGAATAAATTTCGGCGATAATAATTATATTCCAAGAGGAGAACACACTTACCGATTTATTTATACTATGGAAAATGCCGCAATATTACATAAAGATATTGACGAGGTTTACTGGAACATTACCGGCAATTATTGGGTTTTCCCTATAGAGAGGGCATCTTTTCATTTAATTTTGCCGGATACGGCAGAAGTAATAAACGAGCAAATTTCCTTATATACCGGCTTCTACGGACAGAAAGAACAAAATGCCCAAAGCACAGGCTGGCTGCGTTTTGAAACTATACACCCGCTCCGCCCCCAAGAGGGTTTTACAGTAGCAGTACCGTTTAAAAAAGGAGCTGTAAAAATGTCGTATTCTTTCCTTAAAAATTTAAAAATCCCTTTTTTGATTATTTTATTTACTTATCTTTATTACTTTTTTGCCTGGCTTAAAGCAGGTGTTGACCCTAAAGATAATGTTCCCCCTTTATACAAACCGCCGCAAGGCATATCGCCCGCTATGATGAGATATATTTTGCTGCGGACATCAGATAATACAAGTTTTTCATCTGCTTTAATAAGCCTTGCAATGAAAGGATATATCACTATTGAAGAAATGAAAGGTTCTATTGGCGGCAAACGCGTAGATATTACAGTAAAACACAGAAATGCGGAAAATCTTCCCAATGATGAAGAATTTTTACTTAACCACATTTTACTTTTTAAGCATTTTATAATAGAGCAAAGTAATTCAACAGCAATACAAAATGCTTTAAGCAGTTTTTCTACTCTGATACAAACAGAAGGCCAAAAAAAATATGTAAATAAAAACTTTATCTATCTTTTGCCGCCTATAATTGTTATGGGATTAATATTCCTTTTTTGCTTAATACATACAAAGGATGCTTTTATTTTACTGCATTATACGGTATTTGTTCTTGCTTTTTGTCTGTTTACACGCATGATTATATACAGAGCGCTTATTTTTATGATATTTACGGCATTATATTCTCCGTTTTTCTTAATGCTTATGAACGGATATGATATTTATTTCTATTTATCCGTATCTTATATATTGATTGTATTTGGTTTTATTTTCTTTTCTGCACTTATAGACAATGTAACTGCGCAAGGACGGGAAGCCTATTTACAAAGCAAAGGATTTAGCAAATATATGCAAAAAGCAGAAAAATACCGTACACAAGCATCCAATCCTCTTGAGAAAGAAAAAGTATTCTGTGATTATCTGCCTTATGCTTATGCTTTAGGTATCCAAAGTAAATGGATAAATTCCTTTAAAGATATAATATCGCAAAGCGCAATAGAAAAACATTTATCAAGTTGCGGAGGTATGAATTTTATTTCAAAAAACATACTGTGCAGTACGATAAGGTCCACATCAATTTCAAGAGGAGGCAGCAGCGGTTTCGGGCGCGGCAGCGGAGGAGGAGGATTTTCCGGCGGAGGTTGTGGCGGCGGCGGTGGCGGCGGACGCTGATTTTACAGCCTAAATATTAACAAAGCCTAAAATTTTGTATTATAGATACAAACACAAATAATATTCAGAGAGGTATTTTATGGCCAAAAGGATTTTACTTAAACTTTCGGGCGAAGCCCTTGCGCAGGAAGGCAAACGCGGTGTTGATCCGCAAGCCTTAAAGGAAATTGCGCAGGAAATCAAATCAGCGGTAAAAACAAAATGCCAGTTGGCCATAGTTATAGGTGGCGGTAATATTTGGCGCGGTGTACGCGACGGCGGCGGTGTTATAGACAGAGTAAATTCCGACAGTATGGGAATGATGGCTACTATAATAAATGCCTTAGCCTTGCAATCTGCCTTGGAAGATGCCGGCGTACCCACAAGGGTTTTAACCTCAATAAATGTTTACCAATTAGCAGAGCCTTTTATCCGCCGCAAAGCAGTACGCCATTTGGAAAAGGGCCGCGTGGTAATTTTTGCCGGAGGAACCGGCAATCCGTTCTTTACCACGGATTCCGCCGCAGCCTTAAGAGCATCGGAAATTAAAGCCGACCTTGTTTTAAAAGCAACACAGGTTGACGGTGTCTATGACAGCGATCCGCGCAAAAACCCGCAAGCAAAGTTAATTAAAAAAATATCTTATGAAGATGCCATAAAAAAAGGTTTGCAGTTTATGGATACTGCCGCTTTGGCGCTTTGCTTGGAAAACAAATTCCAACTTTGCGTGTTTAATTTGCACAAAAAAGGCAATATAAAACTTGCCGTTTCCGGTAAAAAAATAGGTACAACCATTTATTAAAAGGATTTATATGAGCGATTTATTTTCCCAGCAAAATTATATCTGGACTTTACCTTTAGTCGCCTTTACTTTAATTATAGTATTGGCTACTTGTTATTTTTTAAGAAGGGAAATAGGAAGTTTTTTTAAAAATTTATTTTTCCCTGATACACAAAGATATACAGTACCTGCTTCCGTTATATCAAATGTAGATACAGACGGGCAGCAAGCAGCCTTAAAGAAAGATAAAGTTGATACTAATTTACAGAAAAAGCCCCGTACTATTTTAAGAAATATGGAAACAAATACCCGTTGGGGATTTAGAAAACTTAAACATAAAATAACAGACGGATTTGCTGAAATAGCCGGAACGGAAGATGCACCTTCAAAAAAAGGAACAGGCATAATTACCAGAGAAGAAACTGCCCCTGCCGCCATCCCCCAAAATGCTATTTTGCAAACAACGCAGGAACACAACCCTGAAAAACCGCAAAATCAAGATAAACCCGCTTCGTTTATACCGGAAGATATTGAAGAAGAATATCCGGAAACACCTTCTGAAATAAATACTGTTATTATTAAGGAAGATAATTTAAAGGAGCAAGAAGATCTCCCCCCCGCACAAAAAGATATAAAACCTTTGCCTATGCCGGCTGCCGTCATTGAAGATAATACTAAAGAAAACACAGCAGATAAGCAAGAACAAATCTATGACGACAAAACCCAGGAACAAACTTTAATCAAGCAAGAAGATAAAAAACCGCAGGAACCTGTTTTGGCTGCCGTAGCGGCGGAACAAACACCTAAAAATGAACAAGCCGTTAAACAAGAAACAGCCGTAAAGAAAACTCCTTTTTTAAGCGACAGGACCGCTTTAATAATAGGGTTATTGATACTTGCTTGTTTTACAATCTTTTTAACGGCAAAAGTAAGGCTTTTAAGCAGCCTTGCCATACGCAACCATATCCTTATAAAGGACTTACAAACCCAAATACAAATTATGCGTTATGAGCAAAACGGCGTGCAAGTGATAATACACGAAAGAACATCAGCACCGGAAAAAAAGATATAATAATTTAAACTATAATATGAGGTATTTTTTATGGAAGGTATCAGCGCAGTTTTAACAAAAGCAAAAAATAATATGACGGCCGTAACGGAAAAGTACCGTCAGGATTTAGGCACTTTAAGGACAGGCAGGGCCAACCCGCAAATGTTGGAAAATATCCGCGTGGAATATTACGGCGTGCCTACCCCGCTTAAACAAATGGCTATGCTTAATGTTTCCGATGCAAGAACTTTAGAAATACAGCCTTGGGATGTTTCCGCCATTAAGGAAATTGAAAAAGCACTCCAACAGGCAGACTTGGGCGTAACACCTATGAATGACGGTAAAATAATAAGGATAACTTTCCCCCCGATGACTGAGGACAGAAGGAAAATGCTTACAAAAACTATTGCAAAAATGAGCGAAGATTACAAAGTAAGCATCCGCAACGAACGCCGCGATGCAATAGAAAAGGTTAAAAAAGCACAAAAATCCGGTGAAGTTACCGAAGACGACCTTAAACGCCACGAGGCTGATATACAAAAAGCAACAGATGCGGCAATCGCTTTGATTGAGAAAATCACAGCGGAAAAAGAAAAAGAGATAATGACTATTTAAAAGAAAATATCATAAAAAAAGCCCCCGTAGATAAGGGGGCTTTTTTAATTATAAACGGCAATATCCTTATGTTAGTACGCAGGGGAATTTATATAAATACCGCTAAAATTTATTTTCTGCCGCTTAAATAAAAGGTAAAATACAAAAAAGAATATATTTTGGGGAGTTATGCAAAACAAAATACCTTTACATATCGCTTTTATAATGGACGGCAACGGACGCTGGGCAGATAAAAAACATCTGCCTAAAATAAAAGGACACGAAGAAGGCGCGCGCTCCGTTGAAACGATAATAAACGAATCTTTAAAAGCAGGTATAAAATATATAACTTTTTATGCGTTTTCAACAGAAAACTGGAGCCGCCCGAAATTGGAAGTTTCCGCATTGATGAAACTGCTATCCAACACTTTGGATAAATTTTTAAAAGATGATAACCCTGATATAAAAATAATCTTCAGCGGAAGAAGAGAGCCTCTTTCAAAATCAATTTTGGCTAAAATGGACAAGGCCGCTGCTATGCCTAAACCTAAAGCAAAACTTACAGTAAATTTAGCAATAAACTACGGCGCAAGACAAGAAATTACCGATGCAGTTAATACTCTTATCCAAAATGGCAAAACAGAAATAACCCCGCAAGATATTTCCGCCGCCTTATATAACGACTTACCGGATCCGGATTTAATAATCAGGACATCAGGGGAACAGCGCCTTTCTAACTTTCTTTTATGGCAGGCCGCTTATAGTGAATTTTATTTTACCCCTGTCCTTTGGCCTGATTTTAAGCAAGAACAATTTTTAACAGCCATTAAAGAATATATGCACCGCCAAAGACGGTTCGGCGGAAGATAAACTTTCTGGTTATTTTCAAAAACAATTAATTTATACGCTCTATACCGCCTACAATAAATTTGATAAAATAGTCTTATGCTATTACCTAGAATTTTAACTGCGCTAGTGGGCATTCCCCTTGTGCTTGCCGCCATACATTTCGGCGGCGTTTTCTATATGGCTTTTGTAGTTGCCATAATTCTGCTCTGTCTTTATGAGTATGGTTTAATTTTGCTTACGGCAAAAAAACCTGTCAACCGTCTTTCACTTATTATCTTCGGTATATTTATGATAATAGGTGTTGTTGCATCAAGCACAGATACTTATTTTAAACTTCCTTCCAATATATCTTCCTTTTTTGTATCCATTTGTTTAGCCGGTGTATTTTTTGTTGAAGTAATTACGCCGAAACGCTCTCTTGAGCGTGCCGCTAATACCCTTTTGGGCATTATTTTTATACCTTGGGCTTTGGCACATCTTATAAATATCCGTATGATTGAGCCTAATGACATAGGTAAATATTTTACTTATATTCTGTTCTTTACAATTTGGGCAACGGATACAGGTGCTTATTTTGCAGGAAGATTCTTCGGTAAGCATTCCCTCAACAAAGAAGTCAGCCCTAAAAAAACTTGGGAAGGCTCTATCGGCGGGACAGTTATTGCCGTAAGCATAACCTTATTATGCTGGAATTTATTTTTCCCAGATTATATAACTTACAAACAGGCACTTTTTATAGGTTTTTTAATTTCTGTCTTAGCACAGATTTCCGATTTATCACAATCAATACTCAAAAGAAGCGCAGGTGTTAAAGATTCTTCTAATATACTTCCGGGCCACGGCGGCTTTTTTGACAGATTTGATGCTTTCCTTTTAACAGCACCGGTTTTATATTATGTCTTAGTCTATATGACAGTAAAATAAAATGAAAAGAATTGTAATTTTAGGTTCAACAGGTTCAATAGGAGTATCTTCTTTAAGCGTAATCTCCGCCTTGGGCGAAGATTATCAGGTTTTGGCTATAACCGCCAACCGCAATACGGATTTATTCCTTAAACAAATACAGGATTTTAAACCCAAATATGCTGCAGTTTACAGTGAAGAATCTTACAATAAAATAAAAGACCAAGTCCCACCGCATACAAAACTTTTAGGACCCGGGATAGAGTCTTTGGTCTATCTTTCAATTTTACCGGATGCCGATTTGATTATTAACGGGCTTGTCGGTGCTGTCGGTTTTGTTCCTTTAATTGCTGCAATAAAAGCAAGCAAAACCGTTGCCCTTGCAAATAAAGAACCTATCGTTATGGCAGGGCGTGCAATTATGGATGAATGCCGCCGTTGGAATGCCACTATTATCCCTGTGGATTCAGAGCCTTCGGCAGTTTTCCAATCTTTGGAAAATGTGGACTCCAAATCTTATTATAAAGCAAGCCCGCAAATTGCAAGTGTTTTACTTACGGCTTCCGGCGGGCCTTTCTTTAAATATGACGGTGATTTAAGTAAAGTAAGCCCTAAACAGGCTTTGGCACACCCCCGTTGGAAAATGGGTAAAAAAATTACGGTAGATTCCTCAACCTTAATGAACAAAGGTTTTGAAACTATTGAAATTATGCATCTGTTTGCTCTACCGTTAGAAAAAGTAAAAATAGTCATACATCCGCAGTCTATAGTCCATTCCGCGGTGGAATATACCGACGGCAGTATTATAGCGGAACTATCTAATCCGGATATGCGCCTGCCAATACAATATGCTATTACCTATCCTAAAAGGATGCCAAGTCCGGTAAAAAGGCTTTCCATTGCCGATATGTCAAAGTTGGAATTTGCGGAGCCGGATTTAAAAAAATTTCCTTGCTTATGCCTTGCTTTAGATGCCGCAAAAAAAGGCGGCAGTTATCCGGCCGCTTTAAATGCCGCAGACGAGATAGCCGTAAACGCATTTTTAAACGGGGAAATTTTATTTACCGATATTCCCAAAATAGTTGCTGGTGTTTTGGATAAACATAAAAGCGAAAACAAACCTCTTACGCTTACCGGTGCGGCCATTGTTGACGAATGGGCACGCGAAGAAGCGCAAGAACTTTTAAGAAGCGGAAACTATAAAAAAATAGATTGTTAAAATACAAATATATAACAGCAAAAAACAGTTTATTCTTTTAAGGATAAACTGTTTTTTTATCGGATAGTTAAATATTATTGAGCATAATTATTTATAAAAAATCAGCAAACTGCAACCCGCTTTGGCTATGGATTTTATATTCTGCAAGTTTAAAACAAACAAAAAAATCCCCGCAGTTTAATGCGGGGATTTTTTGTTTGTTAAAAAGTTATTTTTTAGTTGCCTTTTTAACTGCTTTTTTTGCTGCCGGTTTCTTAACCGCTACTTTTTTTGCACATGCTTTTTTAGCGCAGCATTTTTTGGCACAAGCCTTCTTTGCAGGGGCTTTTACCGCGGCTTTCTTGACCGCCGGTTTTTTGGCAGCCGCTTTTTTTACTGCAACTTTTTTGGCTGCGGGTTTCTTTACTGCGGCTTTTTTAACAGCCGGTTTTTTGGCAGCCGGTTTCTTGGCTGCAACTTTCTTTTTTACAGGCATTTTATTCTCCTGAAATATAAGGATATAACTTCATAGAAGATAATACTACAAATTAAAAATATTTTCAACAAATTTATATAAGTTAGATAAAAATATATAAAAAAACCAAGTCTTATTTTCCCAATACATTTTTTATTTTTCCGTCGGTAATAATAACTTTTTTTAAAATATTTTCCATATTTCCGAAACTTTTATTTTTTATTTTCAAATAAATAAATTTTTGTAAATAATTTTTATAAATATTTTTAATTTAAAATAAAATTTTACAAATATTTTTTGTCAAACTAATTGTTTCATTTTTCATTAACAAGAAACACATTAAAGTAAATTTTCTATATCTTTATAACCTTTAGAAGTTGCAAACATACGCGCGCTGCGGCCTGATTTATCTTTTATAT
>CADAXZ010000021.1 GCA_902791965.1 Candidatus Proelusimicrobium bovinum
TATAAATTTTAAATTGCCGCCAAAGGCTTTTTTTGATTTATAATCGGCTTTTATGCCAAGACCTTCGTGATAAGTAAAATTTATTGCCGGCTGGGGTGTTATATTATTTTGTGCGGCATAATTTGTTATGGCTTTTGCCAAAGGGTGGGAAGACAAATTTTCCAAAGCGGCTGCAAGTTGCAAAAGGAAGGGTTTATCTTCTGATATAATATCCGTAACGGCGGGTTCGCCTTGTGTTAAAGTACCTGTTTTATCAAGTACTATACTGTCAATTTTAACACCTGTTTGTATGCTTTGTGCTTTTTTTATCAAAATGCCGTTTTTTGCGGCATTGCCTGTTGCGCACATTATTGCAGTAGGCGTAGCCAAACCCAAAGCGCACGGACAGGAAATTACCAACACGCATACCGCGCAGTTTAGCGCAAAAGCAAAACCGTAGCCTGATAATAACCAAATTGCCGCACTTATAAATGCAATTATTATTACGGCAGGAACAAATACAGCACTTATTTTATCTGCAAGTTTTGCAATTTGCGGTTTGGAAGAATTGGCTTGTTTCATTAGGTCTATAATTTGTGCAAGAGTAGTGTTATCTCCTACTTTTTCTGCGCGGTATTTAAAATAACCGTCTGTGTTTATGGTGGCACAAATTACTTTTTGCCCTGCCGATTTTTCAACAGGAAGGCTTTCTCCGGTAATGAAAGATTCGTTTAAAAAGCCTGTACCTTGTATGATTGTACCGTCAGCAGGAAGGCTTTGCCCGCTTTTTATTATTATAATATCGCCTGCCTGTAAATTTTCTGAAGGTATTTTTATTATTTTGCCGTCCTTTTCTATTTCAGTTATTTTTGGCGATAAATTTACCAGTTTTTCTATTGCTGCGGAAGTTTTATCCTTGGCTTTGTTTTCTATATATTTACCTAAACTTATAACGGCCAAAATTACTGCGGCGGATTCAAAATATAAATTATGATAAAAATGTTGTGCAGTTTGGCTTTGGGTTGTGTTTAAGTACCAAAACAAAGCAGCGGTATTATAAAAACTGTAAAGTAAAGATGCTCCTGAGCCTATTGCAATAAGGCTGTCCATATTAGGTGTTAAATGCAGTAAAGCCTTAAAGCCGGAAATGAAATATTTAAAATTAAAAATTACTATCGGGATTGTTAAAAGTATTTGCAGAACTGCCAATGCGGGATACGGCAGTTTGTCAATAAACGGCAAAGCAAGCATACCGCCCATTGAAATATACATCAGCGCAATTAATAAGATAAAAGAAACTGCCAAAAATATTTTTTGTGATTTGTTTTCTTGGGCTCTTTGCAGTTGGCTTGTTTTTGTTTGCAGCCGTGCTTTGTAGCCGGCATTTTCTACCGCGGCAGTTATATCCTTTGCAGATAAAACTCTTTCGTCATAATCCACAAAAAGAGTATTTAAAAGTAAATTTACTTTGGCTTGTTTTACAGGTTTTAGGCGGTTTACTGCATTTTCTACCGCAGCACTGCAAGCCGTGCAAGACATACCCTTAATTGAAAAAATTTGTTTCATCTTTTACCTTTTTCTTCTTTTAAAGTAATGTTTGTGCTTAAATTTTTTATAGAATTCTTTTTTGTTGTTTTGTGTGTCGGAATTATTTTCTTTTTGTATATTACTGTTATTTCCCTGCTGGTTGGGTAATTCGTCTGTCTGCGGTTCTTTATCCGGTGTTTTTTGCTGCGGAATATTATCCTGTGTTTGAGCGGGATTTTCTTGCTTTTGTACTTGAGTATCTTGTGTTTGTTGCGCAGAAAAATCTTGTTTTTGCTTTTCTGTTTGTTCGTGTGCGGCAGCAGTATTTTGCTTTTTAGCAAGTTCAAGCGGCTCAGGTAAAACCACTTGCGGGGCAAGTTCAAGCGGCTGGGGTTCTTCTTTGGGTTTATTATGTGCTTGTTTTAATTGTTCTTGCTGTTCTTGAAGTATTTGTATTTCTTCCTGCTTTTGTTCTTTTATATGAAAAGGCTTTTTGCCGGACATAACTGCGGAAAAATCATTGTTTTTAAGCATTTCTGCAAAGTTTTCTATGGGTACAGGCTTGGAGAATAAATATCCTTGGCCGTTATCACAGCCGATTTGTTTTAAGAAAAGTGCCTGCTCTTTTGTTTCTACGCCTTCGGCTACAATCTTTACTTTTAAGGCTTTAAGCATCTTTACAGTACCGGCTATTATATCTTTTGCTCTTTTGTCATCGCCGTAAGTATTTAAAAATTCTTTATCAAGTTTTAAAGTGTCAAAATGTAAATTCTTTAACACATTGAGGGAAGAATACCCCGCACCGAAATCGTCAATGGCTATTAAATATCCGTCTTTATGGAACTGCTCTATAACGGTTTTTATTTTATCCAAGTTATCCAAGATAGTAGTTTCGGTTATTTCTGCTTCTATTAAATTATTGGGGATTTGGTAAAAATCCGCAGTTTGTTTAAATTCTTCGCAGAATTTAGGGTTATTTATATGCAGGCGGGAAAAATTTACCGCAAGGCTTACGGGCTTAATGCCTTTATCAAGGCATTTGCGCAGTTCTTTTGCGGCATTATCCAACATATACATATCTAAATTTATTATAAAACCGTTCCTTTCAAAAATAGGTATAAAAACATCCGGCATAATAATACCTTTTGTAGGATGTTTCCACCTTACGAGTATTTCCGCCCCTTCCATTTTAAGCGTTTGTAAATTTACTTTCGGCTGGAAATATAGTTTAAATTGATTTTCCAAAAGGGCTTCACGCATACTGTTTTCTATGGATTTTTCCGTTAATATTTGTTTGCGGGAATTATCCCTGTAAAACGCAAAGTGCGAAGGTTTATTTCTGCGTGCTTCGGCACAGGCCAGATGTGCGCGGTCAAGCATTAAGTAGAACGGTAAGCCTCTTTCTATTAAAAACACACCGCAGTTTGCAATAATTTCATAGTTTAAGTCCGTAGAAGCATAGCAGTTTTTAATTTCTTCCGATATTTTTGTTATGCGTTGTTTTAAATCTTCCTGCTGTTCGTAAGTTAATGCAAAAATAAATTTATCCGATGACATCCTTGCAAACGGTTCTTTAGGGCCTAAATTTTCCTTAAGTACATTTGATATATGGATAAGCACCATATCGCCTTGGCGGTAGCCGTAAAGTTCGTTAATTACTTTAAATTTATCTATATCAAGGGCGGCAAGTGCAAAGAGCGTATCAGGGTTTTCCTGAAGGATTTTGCTTAAATCCATTTTAAATTTATTCAAATTTCCGCTTTCGGTAAGAGGGTCTATAAAAGCATTTAAAAAGAAGGCCTCTTTACTTTTTTGTTCTGTCTTTTTTATATGGAGCATCAGCAAGGTAAAAAGTAAAAATATTTCAAAGCAAAGCATAACGGACATAATCATAATATCGTTTACTTTGTGCATAAAAGGCGCAGTAGGTACAACAAAAATCAAATACCATTCATTTACGCCTATGGGCATAAAAGCCATAAAGCGGTGTTTTTTATGTCTTGTAAAAGTGGCGAAACCTTCTTTATATTCTTTAAAATCGTCAAGTACGGTTTGATAAGTTGTTGGTTTGTCAAATTTTACTTTTTTTGCATATTCAAGAAAGTTTTCCGTACGGGAGTTTTCTAACAGCGGTGTGTTTACCACTATATCGCCTTTTTTATTAACGATATAGGAATATCCGAATCCGCCGAATTTGGGATTTTCCAAAATTTTGGCATAATAATTTGCCGGATGTGTAGCAAAAACTGCTGCCTGTATTTTGCCGTAGGCATAAACGGGCGCGGCAATAACAATTATATAATCTTCGGTATATCTGTCTTTAATACCGCCTACGGTTATTGTTTTGCCGGCTTCTATTTCATCAAGGTTTTCTTTGGAAAGGAAATCTTTTACAATGCTTCTGTCGTGGAAATAAGCAGTTCCGTCTAACATAACCATACCCATTTGCACGAAATCGTTACGGTTGTTTTCTTCATCTAACACCTCAAGGAAGGTATCAATATCGGTAATGTTATAGTATCTTGACATTAACCCTGCTAAGGCTTTTATTGTTTGGGTGTCATCGTGGAGTTTTTCTGCAAGGGCATCGCGTTCCATATCTGCTTTTTCGGCTACATCAACACGCATATCGGAGATAAGATTACTTTGCAGTTTGTTAAGATATATAAACAAACTTAAAATAAGAACTGCTGCGATAAAGGAAATAAAAATCCAAAAATTTTTGTAAACAGAATTGGTCTTTTCGTGCATAAGGTAAACCCCATATACATATATAATTAAATATTACCAAAATATTGGCATAAGTGAGTACATTAAAGCCAATTTTTATATAATGTAAATTAGATGGACAATATAAAAAGGAGAATATATCTGATGAAAAAGGTATTAATAAGTGTATTTACCGTAGCTTTTGTATGCGGTATTGCATTTGCAAACGAAAAATGTGTTTGTGATAAAACAGATCTTACTTGCAGAAATAATTGCATTAAACAACTCTCAAAAAATGCAAAATGTGCTGTTTCTGCCGCTAAACTTGACGGTTCAGCCCAAGTCGCCGCAATTAAAGCAGAGGCAAAAAAACAGACCGAAAATGCAAAATCAAAATGCGGTTGCGGTAAAAAATGTAATTGCGCCGCTAAAAAAGACGGTTCTTCCTGCGGATGTGCTAATGAAAAATTAAATGCGGCCAATAATGATGTTAAAACCGCTTTAAAAGAAAATAAAGCCGCACTTAAAGAAAAAAAGGCCGAATTAAAAGACAGTGCCAAAAACACCAAAGAGCAGGCTAAGGCGATGGCAGATGAGAAAAAAGATGTCGCCAAAAAAGCAAAAAAGGCTTTAAAAGATAAATATGAAGCAGCCAAAGCAGATGCTAAAGCAAACAAAGAGGCCTCTGATACCGAAACGCAAAATATGTTAGAACAGGCTAAAGCGGATTTAAAAGCCGCCAAAGCAGATGCCAAAGCAAAATATGAGGCAGCAAAAGCAGAAGCAAAAACTAAAGAAGAAAAAGAAAAAGCAGAAGCCGAATATACAGCCGCTTTAGAAAAAATAAAAGCGGAAAAGAAAGCCGCTAAAGAACACGCTAAAGAAAGCAAAGCAGCCGCTAAAGAAGAAGCCAAAGCCGCAAAAGAAACAGCAAAAGCGGAATATAAATCTTGGAAAGAAGCCATTTCCAAATAATCAGTAAGATTAGATATTGCTTTAAACCCCGCATTTCCTGCGGGGTTTTGTATTGTATGGCGTAATATTAAACCGATAGTATAATTGCCCAAAAAAGCAGTTCCACATAAACTTTTTTGGTTAAGAGGCTAATTTTTTGGGCAATTAAGTTAAATCAGTTGTTTTTTGCAGGCTGTTATCTTAAATTTTTTAATGCATCGGGGTTGTTTTTGTGTATTTGCAGTAAAATATTGCAATTATTTAATTTCCCGCATTGGGCACAAGTAGCAAAACCTTTATTGTTTACGCATTTTCTGATTTCGCAAATTTCGCTGCAAAAGAAGGTTTTAACACCTTTCCCGCGGCAACCTGTACAGTTTATCATTTCAGGCGTGATTGCGGCATTATTTAATTTGCTCCATAATTTTGCTGTTCTTTCTCTTAACGCTTGGTTGTTATTAACAGTAGCAATAAAGGCATCACATTTTTGGCAATCTAAACCGCAGCAGGCGATTAGTTTCTTCATAATAAAATCCTGATAATTTATTGTTCCAAATAAGGCTTTATGTATTTATGTATTTTTTGGGCTATAAGCGCATAGCCTTTTGCATTTGGATGTATCATATCTGATTTTAAATCCGGTTTGGTAAAAATACCTTTTAAAATCGGGGGGACATATATTGCATTTTTATCTTTGGCAAGTTGCTTCATAAATTTAGAATATTTACCCATACCTGGCCCGCCTGTGTCTATGATTACCGCAACAGCGCCCCTTTGCTGGACATAATCTGTAATTTGCGTTAAGGCTTGTGTAGTTTGCTCAAAAGGGCGTTTGCGCATATAATCATTAGCGCCGAATTCTATCAGCACCATATAAGGGGAATATTCGTCAAGTTCTTCAATTCTGTTAAGGCCGTCTTGCGCAGTATTGCCGCTTATGCCTGCATTTATTACATTTCTGCCTAACATAGCGGCAAGTACTGCGGGATAACTTTCCTCTGGCTGTGCGCCGTAGCCGTAAGTAAGGCTGTCGCCGAAAGCGATAATATCCCTGCCGTTATTATTTATATTTAAAGGCTGTTTTGAACAAGCGCTAAAAAACATAGCCGCAATAAGCGGAATATATAAAAATCTCATACAAGAGATATTAGCATTTTTATATACTATTAAGTAAGGAGCTGCTATGATTAAAATCAATGAGCATTATTTGGATTTACAGCAAAATTATCTTTTTCCGACTATTGCAAAAAAAGTACGGGAGTATAAAGCCGGAAATCCTTCCGCGGAAATTATCAGCCTTGGTATAGGCGATGTTACGCGGCCTTTGCCAAAAGCGTGCATAGATGCTTTGCATAAGGCAACGGATGAAATGGGTTTTGAAAAATCTTTTAAAGGATACGGGCCGGAACAGGGCTATTCTTTTTTGCTTGAAGCAATTATAAAGAACGATTATTTACCTTTAGGTATAGATTTAAGCACGCAGGAGATTTTTGTCAGCGACGGTGCAAAATGTGATGTCGGCAATATACAGGAAATATTTTCACAAGAGGCAGTAGTAGCCGTATCCGATCCGGTATACCCTGTTTACTTGGATACTAATATTATGGCAGGGCGCAAAGTAAAAAAACTGCCTTGCCTTGCACAAAATAATTTTATTGCAAAAGTGCCTGATTTTAAAGCGGATTTGATATATCTTTGTTCACCCAATAATCCTACGGGTGCGGTTATGACAAAGGAACAAATTAAGGATTGGGTTGATTATGCCAAAAAGAACGGCTCAATTATAATTTTTGATTCCGCGTATAAAGAATATATACGGCAGGATGATTTGCCGCGCTCAATATATGAAGTTGAGGGCGCAAAAGATGTCGCCATAGAAATACGCTCCTTTAGCAAGACAGCAGGTTTTACGGGATTAAGATGTGCATATATGGTAGTACCTTTGGCTTTAAAAGGTTTTGGCCGCGGCAAGGAAGTGAGCCTTAACACTCTTTGGCGCAGAAGGCATACAACCAAATATAACGGCGCGCCTTATATAGTACAACGCGCGGCAGAGGCTGTTTACAGCCCTGAGGGCAAAGCCGAGGTTAAAGAATTGATAAATTACTATATGAAAAATGCCGAAATTATAAAACAAGGTTTATCTGCCGCAGGGTTTAAGGCTTACGGCGGGCAGAACGCACCTTATATTTGGCTTAAACTGCCAGAAGGCATAAAATCTTTTGATTTCTTTGATATTTTGCTTACCCGCGCAAATGTTGTAGGTACACCCGGCAGCGGGTTTGGCGAATGCGGGGAAGGGTATTTCCGCCTGACGGCATTTGGCTCAAGGGAAAGTACTATTAAAGCGGTAGAAAGGATAGAAAAGTTAAAATTATGAAAGAAATTCCTTTTATAAAAATGGACGGTTTGGGTAATGATTTTTTTATCATAGAACCCGAAAATTGCAATATAAAATTATCTGCAAAGGAAATACAAAAATTAGGCAACCGTAAAACAGGTATCGGGTTTGACCAATTATTTATATTGAAACCTTCCAAATGTGCGGATATAAAAATGGTAATTTATAATTCCGACGGAAGCCAAGCCGGTGCTTGCGGCAACGGCGCGCGTTGTGTGGCAGATTGGGTTTTTAATAAGACAGGTGCTAAAGAGTGCAGTATAGAAGCGCCGGGCGGTAAAATATTAAAGGCTTTCCAAGGGCGTTTGATAACAGTTAATATGGGACATGCAAAAACTGATTGGACACAAATCCCTTTAAGCAAAAAAACAGATACTTTGTATATGCCGCAGTTTATGCCGGATTTACCTGAGCCTTGTGCGGTTTCTATGGGTAATCCGCATTGTGTATTTTTTGTAAAGGATGTTAAAAAAATCAATTTAGCCAAATACGGGCCTGCTGCGGAATGGCATCCTCTTTTTCCGGAAAGGACAAATGTTGAGTTCGCACAAATAATAAGCCCTACTATTGTGCGTATGCGTGTTTGGGAAAGGGGTGCGGGGATAACTTCTGCCTGCGGCAGCGGTGCTTGTGCGGTTTTGGCGGCAGCCATAAGGCGCGGCCTTTGCAGAAAGAATAAAAAGACGGAAATAATTATGGACGGCGGTACTCTTATTATAGAACAGGATAAAAATGATGATATTTTAATGAGCGGCCCTGTGCATTTGTCTTTTAAAGGAACGGCATTTCTGTAAGTTAAAGTAAAAAATAAAAAGCCCGCTTTAATGCGGGCTTTTTTAACTTGGTTTTATTTATTAAAAAATATATCTTGCGTTTAAACCCCATACGGTGGATGAAGCAATTTGATGGTTATGTGTTTCCACATTAAAATAAGGTACTAAGGCGAGTTTGTTTTCAATTATATCTCCGGAATAATCAAAGCCTAAATTTATACCCATAAAATCTTGGTCAAAGCCCCAATAGCCCTTAAAACTTATAGATACTCCCAAAGCATTGTGTTCGTTTAAGTAGTATCTGCCGAAACCGGTCAAATCCCAAATGCTTCCGGATGATATAAGGTCGGTATGTCCTATTGCCTGAAAGCCGAAACTTGAACCAAGGGTTAAACCTTCAGTTATTTTTGTTGAACCTAAAGTTCCTCTTAATCCCAAATCGGTAGAACCTTTGGCCGAGCCGTTTTTACCGTTATAGGGGGATTTGAACAATTTAGGGCTTAAATAACCTTCCAAATCAAAAAAGTAGCCGCCGTCCTGTTCGTGCGCTAAGCGGTACTTTGCAAATAAGGATAAATCCTGCATACCGCTGTGTTCGTGACGCATATCTGCCCAGCCTATTGAAAGACCTGCGGTTAAATCATCGCTGATACCTGCGGAAATCTTTTCATAAAAGCCCCAACTTTTGTTAAGTTTAAA
This sequence comes from Candidatus Proelusimicrobium bovinum, assembly GCA_902791965.1. Lineage (GTDB taxonomy): Bacteria > Elusimicrobiota > Elusimicrobia > Elusimicrobiales > Elusimicrobiaceae > Proelusimicrobium > Proelusimicrobium bovinum. Next base: position 9,043 of record CADAXZ010000021.1, read on the forward strand.
AGCATTGTTAGTAAAGCCGAGTGTTGTATCTGACAGTATTTGTTTGCTTTCCGGCATAAAAAACGGGTCTGTAATGTTTAAAGCATTGGCACACAGCGGCAGAAATAAAGCCGCAAATAAAATAAGTTTTCTCATATATACTCCTGAAGTTAATAAAATTATATACTTATAATATCATTTAACTTGGAGATAAAACAATGAATCTTATCAACACTTTTTTGCCTTCTTTACAACCTTGGGCGAAGTATACAGTTGCTATTATCGTGCTAATTTTATTTATTTTCATATTGCAGTATTTAGCAAAAATGGTGCAATGGCTTACGGATAAATTGCTTGCCAAAAAGAATTTCTTAAGCAAGGGCTGGCTTAATTTGATGACTAAAAACAAATTATTCAGCAATATCTTTTTTGCTTTTGAATTGGCTGTTTTTGCTTCCGTTGCTATTTATTTGTTAGGGGATTTGTATCCGCATATTTCAAGTTTTATTATGCGCATACTTAATTGTATTATTGTAATTGCTTTTACTTTATCGGCGTGTTCTTTCTTAAATGTCTTATCCGATAAATACTACCGCAGTATAAAACTGCCGGTAAAAGGTATAGCACAGGCAATAAAAGTAGTTTTATGGATAATAGCGTTGATACTGATAGTTTCCACCCTTTTTAATAAAGAGCCGATATATTTCTTGGGCGGTTTGACGGCATTATCGGCTGTTGTACTGTTGGTGTTTAAAGATTCTATTTTGGGGCTTACATCCGGTTTTCAGTTATTACTAAGCGACTTGGTGCGTGTAGGCGATTGGATTGAAATACCCAGCCAAGGCGCAGACGGCGAAGTTATAGATATTATGCTTACGACAATCCGCATAAAAAATTGGGATAATACCATAGCCAATGTCCCTGCTTATGATTTGATTTCACATTCTTTTACAAATTGGCGCGGTATGACAGAATCAGGCGCAAGGCGTATAAAACGGGCAATAAATATTGATATGAAAAGCATCCGCTTTTTAACGCAGGAAGATATAGAAAAATTTAAAAAGTTTACTTTACTTAAAGATTATATCGCCCGCAAGGAAAAGGAAATCTCCGAAACTAACAATAAACGCGGCGTTAAGGAAGATTTGTTTAATGCACGCCGTTTAAGCAATATAGGAACTTTCAGGGCTTATTGTTTTAATTATCTTAAGCAAAACCCCAATATTTCCGATAAGTTTACCTGTATGGTGCGACAACTTGCTCCCACTACCGAAGGCCTTCCTTTGGAAATTTATGCGTTTTCTTCCAATACAAATTGGACCGATTACGAAGGCATACAGGCCGATATATTTGACCATTTCCTTTCTATTATCAAGGAATTTGACTTAAAAGTCTTTGAAAAATATACCGTAGAATAAGGTTTTGTGTTCTGCCATAAATAAGCAAAGGTTCTCTTAAAATGCTAAAATTTAATTAGGTACTTATTTGACAGTCTTATTATTTTTTAAATGCATAAAAGCATTTAGGAGGAGAAATGAAAAAGTTTGTAAAAGTTGCTTCTTTTGCGCTTATCTGCGGTATATTATCTACTTCCGTTTTCGGGGCAGGTTTCGGTTTATACGAATTTAGTGCAAGAGGCAATGCTATGGGCGGTGCTGTTTTGGCAGGAGATGCCGAACCGGCTTCTTTAGCCCTTAACCCCGCACTCATTACGGACCTTAAAGGAACACAATTCCAATTGGGTGCTACGGAAATTACGGCTTCCGCCAGAGTTACCTATGACCACGAAGGGCAATCACCCGACAGAGTCTGGTGGACTTTGCCTACCGCTTATTATACCCAGCAGGTTTTTGAAGATTGGTATTTCGGTATCGGTGCTTTCCCGCGTTTCGGGTTAAGCGGTACATATCCTGATAAAAATTGGATAGGTTCTAAAAGAGATCTTTATGATGTCGAAGTTACTTCTTACTCTGTGCAGCCTACGGTAGCGTTTCAGGCTACGGAACGCTTTTCCGTAGCGGCCGGTATGGAAATTATGTACTTTAAATTCAATGAGAAAAAGACCATTGATTTAAGTGCTTTGGGTATGGGCAATAATTATATGGATGTAGGCGGCGACAGTTGGGGGCTTGGCGCAATGTTGGCTATGGCCTATAAAGCCAATGATTTGGTAAGTTTGGGTGCAAGTTTCAGGACAAGAGTCAAACAAGGCTTAAACGGTGATGGAAAATTCACAAAGCAAGGGACTTTCGGGCCGGTTACTTTCCAAAACGGTTCTGTCCACGGCGATGTAATGTTGCCTGCACAGTTGGCTTTAGGTGTTTCTTACAGGCCTATTGAAAAACTTTTTATTGAATTTAACTGGACAAATATCTTCTGGAGCAGTTTTGACGAACTTGCCATAGATTTTGAACATCAGCCCGGTACGGGTACATCCGGTACGGTAAGTGGCAAAAAAGAATGGAAAGACGCTTACAGAATGGGCCTTGGTGCAGAATATACACTTTCAAAAGTTGTTAAATTCCGCGGCAGTTATATTTTTGATAAGACACCTACTAATAATGACTATATGGATGTTTTAGTACCTGTAAGCAACAGACATCTGTTCGGTGCCGGTATCGGGCTTAACCTTGGTAAAGGCGTTATACTTGACGGCTCTTATACTTTCCTTATCGGCGAAGGTATGAGCGGCAATAACCTTGATAACGGTGCGCAAGTGAGATACGGACAAGCCTTCAGCCATATGATAGGTTTAAGTTTAAGATATATCTTATAAGTTTTAATAAGCAACCTAAAAGCCCCGCATTGAGCGGGGCTTTTTTATTTATCGGTTTATTACCGGTTTATAAATCAAGCAGTTTCACACCGAAGTTGAGCGACCAATCCATAGTATTTCTGTTTCCGGCTATATGCCAGCCAGGCTTTATGTATATGGAAACTTCATCATATAACATTATACCGGTTTCAATTTCCAATATGAACTCATTGGCATTATTGTTTTTATAATCTATGTAAAGTTGCGGGTCTGCAAGTATCCACCAGTTGTGCTTTGAAAGAAAAGCGACTACGCCTCTTATCCTGCCCATATTTATATCTTCCCTTGAGGAAGGTCCGGCAAAACTCGCATAATGCTTATAGCCTGCGGCTAAAAATACTTGCGGTACTATTTCATATTGCATAAAAACAGAAGGGCTTATCTGCCAAAGGCCTATGCCTAAGACATCTTTCGTCGCTGTAGGCACTGTTAGTTCCCAAGTAGTACCGAAAGCCAAATTATCAAAGCGTTTTAATGCGGAAGCGGAAAGTAAAATATCGCCTATGGCATTTGCGGAGTTATTGGGGCTTTCAAATCTTTTAAAAGGAAGTTCCACACCTAAGGAAAACATATTATTGAAAGATTGATAGTATTTTGCCGTCATACCTGAAATGGAAGTTCCGGCTTTATCATCTATTACCGTAATGGACGGGTTAAATTCCAGAGTAGAAACGGAAATCTTTTCCGATGGTTTTACACCTGCGACTTCGTGGTCGTCAATGGCGATTCTTGCATTTAAAGATAAAGGCAAAACCGCGGCTGCAAATATTGCTAACAAGGATTTTTTTAACATTGCTCACCTCCTAAATAAAAAGGGTTATGCTGTCTACACAATATCAAAATTTTACAAATAAGCCAAGTACTGCACTAAAAAAGATAAAAACCGCAGGATGTACTTTGATTTTGCGCAACAACAGGACTAATAGTATAAAGAAAATTATATTTTTTACAAGGGGTAAATCGGAAATGTCGGAAGTCTTAGTGTAAAGAGGGAAATTAAATAAAGCAATTTTTAAAATTTCCCATACGGCAATGGTAATAAGCGCGCATACGGCTGCTCTTAAACCCGTAAAAGCCGCCTTAACATATTTATTGCCGGTAAATTTGTGCATTATGCCTGCAATTATTACCATTATTATTAAAGAAGGGGTAATAATCCCTAAGGTTGCGCTAAGCCCGCCGCTTATGCCCGCCGTATTAAAGCCTGAAAATGTCGCCATATTTATACCCAGCGGCCCTGGTGTAATTTCCGAAACGGCTATCATATCGGCAATTTGCGCGGTTGTAAACCAGCCCGTCTTAAAAGATAACTGATATAAAAAAGGCAAGGTGGCCAAACCGCCGCCTGCAGCAAACAGTCCGATTTTGAAAAACTCCCAATATAAGATTAAGTGTAATATCATCTGGGCCGCCTTTCAAGCAAAAGATTGTGTATTATTGCCGCTAAAGCGGAAAGCACTATTAAAACAGCGGGAGAAATTTTAAAGAAAAAATAAATCACAAGACAGCATAGAAAAATTATAAAAGTAAACAAATTAACTATGCCCTTTTTAAAAAACGGTATTAAAGCATTTACTATAAGGGCTGCAACACATATCCTTATGGCGGCAAAAAGGCGGGCGGTAAGTTCGGCATCCATATATTGTTTTAAGAATAAGGCAATTAAGGTTATTATTATAATGCTGGGTGTAATTACGCCTAATGTAGCGGCAAGTGCGCCAAAAGTTTTGCGTTTTTGATACCCTAAAAGTGAGGCTGTATTTACTGCTATTACTCCTGGTGTTACTTGTGAAAGCGCAAAATAATCCATTAAGTCTTGGCGGGAAATCCACTTGCGTTTATCTATCAGTTCCCTTTCTATTATCGGCAACATAGCATACCCTCCGCCGAAAGTCATTACGCCTATTTTTGCGAATGTCAGAAATAAATCCAGAATGGAAATTTTTTCTTTCATAAAAGTTTAAGCAGTTCTTCTATTTTATTAAGTTTTATAAAACCTTGCGGCATTTTTGTTTTTGGCACTCTTTCATATTGCCAAGTAAGGTCATAAGGTATCCAAACGGCTTTTGCCCCTAATTTGAGTACGGGTATAATATCGGATTTAAGCGAATTGCCCACCATTAAAAACTCTGTGGGCTTAACATCCAAACGCTCTAAAAGTTTTTTATAGCCGCGGATATTTTTTTCGCTCATAATTTCTATATGATGAAGATATTTGGTAAGGCCCGATTGGTGCAGTTTCCTTTCCTGGTCAAGCAAATCGCCTTTTGTAGCAACGATAAGTTTATATTTACCTGTTAGGGCTTTAAATGTTTTTAAAGTGCCTGCCATAAGTTTTACGGGCTGCTGGAGCATAAATTTTCCTGTCAGCAATAATTGGTTTAAGATAAAAGGATTAATTTGGTTATTGCTTAATTTAATGGCGGCTTCTATCATTGAAAGTACAAAAGCCTTTATGCCGTAGCCGTATAGCGGCAGATTGTTTACTTCCGTTTCAAATAAGGTTTTTTGGGCAGTTTCTTCTTTAGCGTAAGGCGACATAAGCAGATAAAATTGTTTTTCTGCTTCGCGGAATAAATCTTCGTTTATCCAAAGTGTATCATCTGCGTCGAATGCAACTGCTTTTACTTTAAGTTTCATAAAATAATTATAATACAAGTTTATAACGGTTGTTTGCCGTTTTGGCGACATCGCCGACGCTGTTAAAATTTGGAGATTTTTTGTTTAGTTTTGCGG
>CADAXZ010000022.1 GCA_902791965.1 Candidatus Proelusimicrobium bovinum
CCTGCTTCCTTAGCGGCAGCGCGTGCGGTAGTTTCAAGGGTATGCTCGTCAAAAGAATTTAATGCGCTGTATTTTTCCAACATAAGTTCAAGTGCTTTTTTGGCAGTTTCGGCTTTAAAAACTTTATTTATTGCTTCTTCATCAAATTTTACTTCATCGGTAAAAAAGAAACTGATTAAATTAGGTATTTCCCTTAAAGTTTTATATTTTTCCTGTTCAAGCGCTACGATTTTTTCCAAGCGGGCATCATCAACGCCTTTTGCTATGCCTGCTTCTTCAATAAACGGTTTTGCCCTTTCAAAAAGTTGGTGCGGCGTAAGCTGACGGATATAATCTCCATTCATCCACATAAGTTTTACCGTGTCAAAAACAGCAGGGCTTTTCTGGCAGCCTTTAATGTCAAATTTTTGTTCCAATTCGCCAGGGGCAAATAGTTGTTGGGAATCGGGGGTACTCCAGCCTAAAAGCGCGAGGTAATTTATCATTGCTTCCGGCAGAAAACCTTGCTTCTTGTATTCCATTACGCTGGTATCCCCGTGGCGTTTGGAAAGTTTTGTCCCGTCGGGGCCGTGTATCATTGAAAGGTGTGCAAAAATAGGTTCTTTCCAGCCTAAAGCGCGGTACATTTGTATTTGCGCAGGAGTGTTTGAAATATGGTCATCTCCGCGTATGATATGCGTCATTTGCATAAGGTGGTCATCAATTACGCAGGCAAAGTTATAAGTAGGATAACCGCTTGTTTTTTGGATTACCAAATCATATAAATCCCTGTTTGCAAAGCGTACTTCCCCGCGGATTAAATCATTAAAAACTGTTTCGCCTTCACTTGGCATTTTAAAACGGATTACATATTTTTTGCCTTGTGCCTCAAGTTCGGCCTGCTGTTGTTTGGTAAGATTTCTGCATTTGCCCGGATAGCGCGGCGGGCGGTGTTCTGCGTGTGCCTGCTGGCGCATTTCTTCTAATTCTTCGGGTGTGCAATAGCATTTATAGGCTTTGCCTTCCGCCAAAAGTTGGTCAATATATTTTTTATAAATACCAATGTCTGCGCGTTGGGCTTGATAATAAGGCGGGAAATTACCTTTTACGCTGCCGTCGGGCATAGGGCCTTCGTCCCAAGTAAGTCCGGCCCACATAAGACCCTGATAAATTGCGTCAACAGATTCCTGTGTTGAGCGTTCTTCGTCGGTATCTTCAATCCTTAAAATAAATGTACCGCCTTCTTTTTTAGCAAAAAGATAATTGAAAAGTGCTGTTCTTAAACCGCCGATATGAAGATGTCCTGTCGGCGATGGTGCGAATCTAACTCTTATAGTCATAAATTAAAAACCTCTTAAAATATTTTACAAATATATTATACTTATTATTAAAGGGAATTAATATCCTAACGGGGGATTTTGATGTCGGTACGGATAATTGCGACAGGCGGAACATTTGATAAAGAGTATAATGAATTGACGGGTGAGTTGTATTTTACGAGAACTCATTTAAAAGAAGTTTTAAAAATGGGCCGTTGCCGTTTGCCCGTTGCAATAACACAGTTAATGTTAAAGGACAGTTTATATATGTCCGATAAGGACAGGGCAGAAATTGCCAAAGCCTGTAAAAACTGTAAGGAAAATGCTATCGTAATTACACATGGTACCGATACTATGGAACATACTGCCAAATATTTGGGGGCTAAAATAAAAGATAAAACCGTAGTCCTTACCGGAGCGATGATACCGTATAAATTCGGTACTTCTGACGGGATATTTAATTTGGCTACGGCTATGGCATTTGCGCAGTCTTTACCTAACGGGGTATATGTTGCAATGAACGGTAAATTATTTTCCTTTGATAATGTAACTAAAAATAAAAAGAAAGGGATTTTTGTTTCAAAGGTGTAAATTATGTTCTTGATAGTTTTTTTGCTTATAACCGGATTAATGCATTATGTTTGTGTCGCGTGGACTTGCACTAACACGCCGCATCTTTCTTTTGCTTTAAAACAAAAAATTATTTCGGTAATACTGACATTCGTTTTAGCGGTGTTTTTTATTTTGCCGCATCATATGGTGGGGCTTCTCTCGCATTTGATGCTGATTATAGGGGATATGTGGTTTGGTATCCTGTATATCTATTTTATGTTTGTAATGGCTGCTTTGGCAGTGCAATTCGTTTTTAAACTTTTCAAGCATCCTCTTAAAATAAAATTGGGATATTGGATAATCGGTATATCGGCTTTAGTTGTTTTTGCCGGTATCTTTACAGCGCTTAAAACTCCGTCAGTTACAGAGTTGGAAATAATAACAAATATATCCGGTACGCATAATACAAAAATATTGTTTATAACCGATACCCATTTTGGCGGTACTGTTACGGCTTCAAGAGCAAAAAAACTTACAAAACAGGTAAACGCATTGGCGCCGGATTTTATTCTTTTCGGCGGGGATATTTTTGAAGATACGGAAGATTATATAGCGGAATATGTTCAGGCCGTTAAGCAAATGAAGGCTAAAAAGGGCAAATTCGGCGTACCAGGCAATCATGAATATTATCAAGGCGTAGTCAAAACTATGGATTTGTTCCGTAAGGCAGATATTACGCCGCTTCAAAATACAGGCAAAGACTTAGGGTCTATAACTTTGATAGGCGTTAATGATATTGTATCTTCTAAGATAAGCGAAGAATACCTTTCACAAACAGTAAAAAATTATTCCCGTACAAATGATTTTAATATTCTTATAAGCCATACTCCTTTGTATTTTGAAGCGGCAGCCAAAAACGGTATTAACCTTATGTTAAGCGGGCATACGCATAACGGCCAGATATGGCCTTTTAAATATTTTGTTCGTTTAAGGTTTAAGTATATTAACGGCCTTTACAGAAATGATAATTCTAATTTATATGTAAGTTCCGGTACTTTTTATTGGGGGCCTGCTTTAAGACTTTTTACCAAAAACGAATTGGTACTTATAACTCTTAAAGAAGAAAATTACGAAGAAGAAACCCCTGAAGAAGATTATGAAAAATACGAGGAAGAAGAATCTTTGCAAAAGCCGGCAAAGCGTGTTCCCGTAAGTTATGATGATATTGTTGGCACAACGCCTAAAAAGAAAGAAGAACCAAAGCCGGAGCCTAAAGAAGAAAAAACAGAACCTGTTGACTTGCCTGTGCCGGAGTCCCCTTCCATTGCTCCTGCTGAAGAAGGCGAGGACTTAAATGAAGAAGATGTATCTTATGATATTCAGATAATTTTTGAAGATCCTAAAAAAGAGAAAAAGCCCGATACCAAAATAGATAAATGGCCGGAAATGGAAAGTTTTATTCCGTGGTCTGATGTGTTCCACGAACCGCAGGACAGCGAAACCGAAAAAGCAAAAACGGAAGAAAATGAACCGGTAAAATCAAAAGAAGAAAAGCCTGCCGTCAAAGAAACGCAGCCTAAACAAGAAAGCCCCGTTAAGGAAGAAACGGAAGAGTTTAGCGATATTTTAATTTTTGACAGTTCTGAGCCTGATGTTAAAGAAGCGGGACAAAAAACGGATTTACTTGAAGATACCAAAAAAGCATCTTCAGGTGATAGTGAAAAAATAAAGCAGGACACTACCCCGCAACAGATTGGTGCACAGAATGCAGATAATTCCGACGCTGCTGAATCTAAGGATAAGAAAAACAAGAAGGATAAAAAGAAAAAATCCAAGCAGGAAGTAAAACAGAATACTGCAGAACAGCAAAGCGCTACGCTGCAACAACAACCGGAAAAGGAACAAAAGCCGGCATCTTCGGCAGAAACCGGAGAAAATGAAGAAGAATTTTCCGATATTATGATACTGTAATGAAACACAAGATTAGATTAATTTTGCCTTTTTTATTATTTAGTTGTATGCTTTGTGCGCAGACAGATAGGCCTCAAAACGAGCAAAAACCCAAAGCAATAAAAGTTTTGCAAAGCGAGCAAAGCATTGTAAAGCAAGAGCCCTCGTCTGATAACGGCACAGATAGTACTATTAAAGAGCAAGATTTACAGCAAACATCTGCAGAAAGTATTTACAAAAAACTTTCTTTGGAAGAAAAACTTGCCCAAACAATAGTAATAGCAACCGATGTGGATAATGCGGATAAATATAAAGAAGCAATACAGGCAGGGCTTGTAGGCGGTGTGCTTATACAATGGGGCAATTATTCTTTAAACCAAACCAAAAAACTTATAGATAAATTGCAGGGGTGGGCGCAAAAAAGCCCGCATAAGATACCTCTTTTAATTTCAATAGATTACGAAGGCGGCACGGTTTATACTCCTGTTACTTTGGGGTTTCCTTATCTGCCTACCAATATGATGCTTGCCGCCGCACAAAATGAAGAAGATACCGCCACGCTTTTTTATATAGTTGCTTCAGAACTTAAGAATGTCGGCGTTCATATTAACTTCGCACCGGTGGTGGATGTTAATATAAATCCTGCTAATCCGATTATCGGGGTAAGGAGTTTCGGCGCAGATACGCAAGTCGTCGGGAAAATGGGCGGCGCTTTGATAAACGGGCTTCAAAAAGGCGGTATTATGGCGGTAGCAAAACATTTCCCGGGGCACGGGGAAACTGTGATTGATTCCCATTTGGATTTGCCGCGCCTTAATATGACTAAAGAAGAATTTTACAAAGTCCACTTGCCGCCTTTTAAAGAAGCCGTAAACAATAAAGTAATGGGTATAATGACGGCGCATATTGTATATGATTTCTTAGACCCTGAAAATCCTGCTACATTTTCCAAAAAAATATTAAATGATTTGCTTAAAAAGGAAATGGGCTTTGAAGGAATAGTAATTTCCGACAGTTTGGATATGGCCGGCGCAACAAAAGGCAGTAGCCTTATAGAGGCATCTGCCAAGGCTTTAAATTCCGGCGTGGATATGATACTGACAAGTAAGCGTAATCCTAAACTTACACATAAGCAGTTAATGGATAAAGTCGGTAAGGAAATTTCTAAAAAAAGGATAGAAGATGCTTCCAAAAAAGTTTTTGATTTAAAAGTGCGTTTGGGCCTTTTGGGCGGAGATAATTTCCGCGGGGAAGTTTTAGATTCCCTTAAAGCCTTTGAGTTTTATGCCGGAAGAATATCCGAACAAGCCGTAACGATAGTACGCGGGGAAGAAGGCGTATTGCCTTATACAAAAAATTTGAACCGCACGGCTAAAGAAGCAGGGCCGGCACTTGAACAAACACAAAGCGCAAATGACGCTATTAATATAGGTTTTGGCTTGCAAAAAGATGGTGCGGAAATAAGCGGGCAGCAACCTCAGGGAAAACAACCTGAAAAAGAAAAAAAGCCTAAATTATGTGCGGTTTTCTTTTCGCCTTCCCGCTTTGCCGACCAGTTGCCCGTAATAGGCGCGCCCTTTTTGGAAAAAGGCTGGGATGTTGAATATTATAATGCACATATGCGCCCTAAACAAGTTGATATTAACCGTTCCAAAGAATGTATAGAAGATGCCGATTTGGTAATTTTGGGCAGCCTTCAATGGGCCGATAAGCCTATTATAAGCCAAAAAAAAGCGATAGAAGAACTGTTGCAGGAAAAGAAAGATATTATATTACTTTCGCTTATGAGCCCGTACGACATAAAATTTTATCCGCAGGCTAAAAATGTTATCGCCATTTACGGCGTAAATAAATTAAGTACAAGGGCTGCGGCAGAAATTATTTTAGGTAATATAGAAGCCAAAGGCAAACTGCCTATCAGACTATAAATAACCTCTTTTTAAATCATTACAAAATAATGCGGCATAATGTTGTCAGCAGGTTTTATTATCATTTATTTTGCAAAATAAGGTAATAAAAATCTTTATGATTATTGCCTAAATTGCTAAAATAAAAAGACAATAAGGAGTATTATTATGGCTGTAAGCGAAAAACTGCCGCCGCAGGCTTTAGATGCGGAGATGGCCGTTTTAGGGTCTATGATGATAGAAGCAGATGCCCTTGAACGCGCTTTCAATATATTAAAAGCGGAGCATTTTTATAAGAATGCCCACCAGAAAATTTTTAATGCTATGGCTGCATTATTCGGGAGAAACCAAGCCGTAGATTTGATTACTTTAACCGAAGAACTTAAAAAAGAAGGTTTTTTAGCGGAAATCGGCGGGGAAAGGTATCTTGCCGAACTGATGTCAAAAGTTTCAACCGCCGCGCATGTGGAATATTATGCCAAAATGGTATATGATGCCGCTTTAGTGCGCGAACTTATAAATATTTCTACCGCTACGGTTGAAGAATGTTATAAAAATACGGAAGATCCTACATCTTTAATAGATGAAGCACAAGGCAAACTTTTCCAATTAAACCAAAAGAAAGAACTTAGGGGATTTGTATCTTCCAAGGATTTATCGGGTGAAGTTATGATTATGATAGAAGAACTCGTAAAAGATAAAAACCCGATAAAAGGTGTTCCTACCGGTTTTAAAAGGTTTGACCAAATGACCGGCGGATTAAGAAAATCAGATTTAATTATTTTGGCGGCGCGTCCCTCGCAGGGTAAAACGGCTATGGCTTTAAATATTGCCCATTATGCTGCTGTGCACGCTAAAGTGCCTGTGGCAATTTTTTCTTTGGAGATGAATAAATATTCCATTTATCAAAGGATGGTCTGTGCGGCGGCAAGGGCTGATTTATATCAGGTGTCTATAGGTATGTTCAAGAAAGACCGCTGGAGAGATCTTGCCAAAGAGATAGAACGCTTGGGTGATGCCCCTTTGTATATTGATGATACCCCCGCTTTAACTATTACGGATATACGCGTAAGAGCAAGAAGGCTTGCAGCTGAACTTAAAAAGAAAGGTCAGGAGTTAGGCCTTATTATGATTGATTATATAGGGCTTATACGCGGCAGCGGCAAAAGGGCTGAAAGCCGCCAGCAGGAAGTTTCTGAAATTTCCCGTATGCTTAAAGAACTTGCCCGCAACTTAAATGTACCTGTTTTGGCTTTATCGCAACTTAACAGAAATACGGAAGATAAATCCCGCGCTAAAGTTAACAACCGTCCGCAGTTATCTGATTTAAGGGAATCAGGCTCTATTGAACAGGATGCCGATGTCGTTGCTTTAATACACCGCGAAATATATTATAAACACGATGATAAACCGGCAGATGAATCTTTGGAACGAGATGCAAGGCTGATAATAGCCAAACAAAGGAACGGCCCTACCGGTGATGTGCAACTTAACTGGTATAAGGAATATACTTTATTTGCCGATCCGGCACCGCAAAGTATGGAGACGGATTCCGTCAGCGCAGGCGGTGTTCCCGTATGACGAATATTCCGATTTTGCGTCCTACCTGCGCGGTAATAAATTTGGAAAATCTGGCCTTCAATTTACGCAAGGCCATAAATATCCTTGATGACAATAACCGTAAAGATTGCCGTATTCTTTTGCTTGTAAAAGCAAATGCTTACGGACATAATGCCGTACTTATATCAAAATATGCGCAGGATAATAAACTTTGCAATGCTTTTGGTGTCGCTTCCATAGAAGAAGGCATTGAATTAAGGGAAAACGGAATAGTTTTACCTGTATTGGTACTTGGAAGTATTTTTCCTTTTGATTGTTTTGAATATGCTTTAAAATACGGCCTTTCGGTAGCAGTTGCAAGTATAAGGGCTGCCAAATATATAGTTGAACTTTCTTCCAAATTAAAAATTACGGCAAAATGCCATATAAAGCAGGAAACAGGTATGGGCCGTATAGGCAGCCGCCGCCCTGCCGCTTTGGAAATATTGCGTATTTTAAACAGCGGGGAATATGTAAAAGTTGAAGGGTGTTTCAGCCATTTTTCAAGTGCTGACGAAAGTGCGGAATATACCCAAAAACAATTTGGATATTTTAAAGATTTTTTGGCGGACGCCGCTGCGGAGAACTTAAATACAGGCATTGCCCATATTTGCGCAAGCAGCGGATTTTTAAATTTTAAAAATGCAATTTTTGATATGGTGCGTCTTGGTCATTTGGCTTACGGGCTTGAGGACGGATACAAACCTGTTTTAAGCCTTAAATCAAAAGTGGTATTTATTAAAGATGTCCGCGAAGGAACAGCAATAAGTTACGGCAGGAAATATATCTGTAAAACGGCAAGTAAAATAGCAACAATACCCGTAGGCTACGGGGACGGCTACCACCGTTGTTTATCGGGTAAAGCAAAAGTTTTAATTAACGGGCAGTTTTGCCCTGTTTTAGGCAATATCACAATGGATATGCTTATGGCCGATATTACGGCTTTGGGTGATATACCCGTAGGCAGTGAAGTTGTTTTAATAGGACGTCAGGGGGATAAAGAAATCCCCGCAAAGGAACTTGCGGCTTTAGCCGGAACAATAGATTACGAAATTTTAACCGGTATTATGGCAAGAGTGCCGAGAATAACTGAAAATAATGTTTAAAGCATTAGGTAGATTTGTACTTAAAAGTTTAGAGCAGATAGGCCAGGCATCAAGTATGGTCTATGCTTGTATTTTTTGGTTTTTTAAGTCCAAATTGGAATTTGCCCAAACAATGCAGCAAACCGTAAAGATAGGTGTGGAATCTTTAATAGTTGCCGCACTTACAAGTTTATTTACGGGTATGGTTTTGGCTTTACAGGCAGGTACTACAATGCAGAGTATTTTGGGCGAACCTATATATATCGGTACGCTTGTAGGATTTTCTTTGGTAAGGGAATTAGGCCCTGTGCTTACGGCCTTTGTTGTTGCGGGGCGCGCCGGTGCTGCCGTTACGGCGGAAATCGGCACGATGCGCGTAACCGAGCAAATTGACGCTTTGCACACCTTGGGAACAGATCCTGTAAGGTATTTGGTTATTCCCCGTTTAATTGCTTTTACTGTTTCAATACCTATACTAACTTTATTTGCCAATATTTCCGGTATGTTCGGCGGATATTTGGTAAGCGTTTACGGGCTTGGGGTATCGGGCCATACTTATTTTGAAGATATTACAACTTTTATCGGTGCGGGCGATTTAATGCACGGTTTTATAAAATCCATAGCCTTTGCATTTATGATAGGCGTGGTATGCTGTTATAAAGGGCTTTATACAAAGGGCGGTGCGGAAGGCGTGGGTAAAGCAACTACGCAGGCTGTAGTTGTAAGTATGGTAATGATTTTGGTGTTTGATTACTTCCTTACGGCAATTTTAAATGCTTTGGGTATATAAATGATAGAAATAAAAAATTTACAAAAGCACTTTGGCGATAAACAAATTTTGCGCGGCGTAAACCTTAATATTAAAGAAGGCGAAGTTACTACTATTATCGGCGGCAGCGGAACGGGCAAAAGCACTTTAATTAAATGTATTATCCGCCTGCTTGAACCTGACGGCGGCAATATTATCGTTAACGGTTATGATATTACGCATATCAAAAGCCAAATGGCTTTGGCAAATTTAAGGCGTAAATTCGGTTATTTGTTTCAGGAAGGGGCTTTGTTTGATTCTTTAACCGTAGGTGAAAATGTAGTTTTCGGGCTAAAATATCTTACTGATATACCTAAAGCCGATTATGCAAAAATAGCAAAGGAAAAACTTGCCCTTGTCGGCCTTAAAGATATTGAGCATTTAAAACCGTCAGAACTTTCCGGCGGTATGAAGAAGCGTGTTTCTTTGGCGCGTGTTTTGGCTACTAATCCTAAAGTAATTTTATATGATGAGCCGACCAGCGGGCTTGACCCTATAATGTCTCAGATTATCAATGAACTTGTTTTGGATTTAAAGCATAAATTAGGGGTAACATCCATAGTTATAACGCACGATATGAAATCTGCCTTTGAAATTTCAGATACGCTTGTTATGCTTTATAACGGTATAGTAGAACTTGCCGCCCCTGCGGAAAAGTTTAAAAAGACAAAAAATCCTTATGCCAAACAATTTATAGATGGCAGCAGTAAAGGCCCTATACAAATGCAGATAAGAAATTAAATTTTACGGGTTATAAAAAGGTTAAAGTTAAAGATAAAAGGTATAATATATATTATGACTGCAGAAACTAAAGTAGGTTTGTTTACATTTTTCGGATTAATCCTTTTAGGGGCTTCCGTTTACATTCTTGGTAATTTTACAATATCAAAGGGATTTGATATAAATGTTTATTTTAAAAATGTATCGGGCCTGCCGGCAAAATCAATAGTAAGATTAAACGGTGTTGAAGTCGGCCGCGTAAAAGAACTTAAAATAGAAGGGGCGCGCGTCGGTGCTGTTGTGCGCATAAATGACGGCGTAATAATTTATAAAGATTCAAAATTTGCCATAGCGGCAACAAGCATTATAGGCGCTAATTATCTGCAAATAGAACAGGGCAGTGCGCAAAGCGGGATTTTACAGGAAGGCGACAGCGTGGAAGGCCAAAGTATGCCTTCAATTAACGATATGGTGGCCGAAACTATGACAACCATAAACAATTTAGCATCAAGCATAGCGGCAAACGGTAAATTCGGAGAGGATTTAAACGCAACTCTTGCCAATTTAAGGATGTTATCTGGCAACTTAAATGAACTTGTCTTTTCTTTAAGGCCTTATCTTTCGGCTTCAATGCAAGATGTCAGCGAACTTACAAAAGCATCTAAAGAATTGATGAATAAAATTGATGACGGCGACGGTCTTTTTAATGCTTTGGTGCAGGATAAACAGATGAAGGATGATGTCCAAGCCACTTTGGCAAATGTCCGCCAAGTCAGCGAAGATGCTAAAGAATTTATCGGTAAAATGGCCAAATTCCGTATCTTCTGGGAATATGATGCCAGATACCAACCTAAAGGTAATTTGACCGAATCGGATTTAGGTATTAAATTTGTGCCGACCAACGGTTTTACCTATTACAGGGCTGGTTTATCGGATATGGGCAACCGCGATAATGACCCTAAAAACGATAAGGACTTTAGGGGTAAACCTAACCAAATTGATGCGCGTATGGGCCTCTACAATAATTGGGCGGATTTACAGGTGGGTTTAATACGCGGTGCAGGCGGCGGTGTTTTAGCCTTAAAGCCGTTTTATAAATCAGATGTTCATGCTATTAACACTTTGAGTGTCTACGGGGAAATTACAGATTTTGGACGCAACAGGGAAATCAACGGAAAAAGATTTGATAAAGCCAAAGCGGCTGTTGGTGTACGCAGTTTCATTACCAAAAATGTCGGTGTCGGCGTAAGATATAATGAAATTTTAGAGAAAGAAGCCCGCGCCGTACAACTTACTGCCAATCTTTCTTTTGAAGATAAAGAACTTGCTTCGCTTTTGGGGTTGGCTTCTCTTGCTAAATAATTATGAAATTTAAAACCGTTTTTACTTGCCAGAAATGCGGCTATACTTCCACAAAATGGCTGGGCCAGTGCCCTGATTGTTCCGCTTGGAATACTATGGCCGAAGAAGTAGTGCAGGAAGAAAGCAAAACCGCTAAAGCGGCGAGAAAATCTTTTACGGAATTTTCTTCGGAGTTGACTTCTCTTAAAGATGCCTGCGTACAGGATTTAAAGCGTATCCCTACTGGTATTAAGGAATTTGACCGTCTGGTTTGCGGCGGTCTTGTGGAAGGGCAGATGATACTTTTAGCAGGTGCGCCAGGTATAGGCAAAAGTACTTTAATGCTGCAAATAGCGGGCAATTTATCTAAAAGTAAAAAAGTGTTGTATGTATCGGGGGAAGAATCTTCTTCCCAGATAGCGGGGCGCGCGGCAAGGCTTAAAGTTAAAGGCGATAATATTACTTTGCTTTCTGAAACTAATATGCTTAATATCATAAATGCCGTTGAAAATGAAAAGCCGCAAATTTTGATTTTGGATTCAATACAAACCGTTTATCATCCGGAGTTTAGTTCTTCCGCCGGAACTATCGGACAGGTAAGAGAAAGCGCGGCGGAAATCCTGCGCCTTGCCAAGCCTAAAGGCATAATAGTTTTTATTTTGGGGCATATTACCAAAGAAGGTTCTTTGGCAGGCCCTAAAGTTTTGGAACATATGGTTGACAGCGTGCTTTATTTTGATACGGAACGCGATAATGTTTTAAGGATGTTAAGGGCGCACAAAAACCGTTTTGGTTCTACTTCGGAAACGGCCCTTTTTAAAATGGGTGCTTGCGGGCTTGAAGATGTGGAAGATGCAAGCGCTTATTTTTCCCAAACTTCCAGAACAAAAACAATGACGGGCAGGGCGTTTAGCATTGCTGCGGAAGGTACACGCCCCATTCTTACGGAAGTACAGGCTCTTGCCAGCCCTACGCATTATCCATTCCCGCGGCGTATTTCAACCGGTATAGACTTAAACCGCTGCCAAATGCTTTTGGCGGCTTTGGAAAAGCATATAAATATCAATCTTGAAAACCGTGATGTCTATGTAAGTTTGGCCGGCGGTACTAAAATATCTGACCCTGCTTTAGATATGGCAGTTTGTGCGGCTGTTATCAGTTCCGCACGCGATAAGGCATTGGACGGCTCTTGCGTATTTATAGGGGAAATCGGCATTTTGGGCCAAAGCGCACCTGTTTCTATGATGGACAGGCGTATAGAAGAAGCCCGCCGCCTTGGTATGAAAAAGATTTTTATTCCGGCAATGCGCGATCCTGTAAAAGGCGGAGATATAATACAAATTGAAGATTTATATTCACTTTCGCTTCACATAAAATAGCGGTATTTTTTTAAACTGCTGTTTTATCTTAATAAAGACATAAATTCCCAATAAAAAAATAGTAAAATATAATTGTATACCTGTGCACCTTATATAGAGGGGGTGCAGCAGGGATATTAAACTCTATAAGGAGATATTTTATGCCGTTGTGGATATTCAGGGCTTCCGCTTTAATAGGATTCCCTGTTGTTATGTATGTGTTCGGCCATAAGTATGGTTTTGATACCGCTTACGGTATCTTTATGGCTTTTCTGTGCGGAGGTATATTAGTCTGTGCGGAATATTTTATCAGAAGTTTAAGGTTCTTAAGCCTTATGATAGGCTTTTTCGGTGCTTTGGTGGGCTTCGGGCTGTATTTACTTATGGCCTATGCCGTTGAGGAGATGAATGTAGAGCAAATATCGGTTTTTTGGAGCGATTATCACAGCGCTTTTGCCGGTATCTTAACAGTTTTAGGAGGATTCTTAAGCATTATCCGTGCTACGGAACTTGAAGGCCTTTCTAAAAAAGGCCGCCATATTAAAATAGCGGATATGAGCGCCCTTATAGACGGCAGGATAGTTGACCTTTGTGAAACGGGTTTTTTGGACGGGGAAATAGTTTTGCCGCAATTCGTGTTGGAAAAACTTAATGCTGCGGCTGCTTCAAAAGATCCTTTACAGAAAGCAAAAGGGAGAAGAGGCCTTGATATTGTAACCCGTCTTAAAGAATTAAAAACAGTTCCTGTAAAAATAACCGCCAAAAATGCTGAAGGTGCAACTACTCCGGAAAGATTGGTATCCCTTGCCAAATATCTTAAAGGGGAAATTATTACTATTGATTTTAATGTAAATAAAGAAGCCGTAATAGATAATATTCCGGTGCTTAATATCTGTGATTTGACAACTGCACTTAAACCTGTTGTGCTGCCAGGGGAAAATATGTCGCTTTTCGTTATGAAGGAAGGTAAAGAAAAGGAACAGGGCATAGCATACCTTGATGACGGTACTATGGTAGTTGTGGAAGACGGACGCAAATGGATTGGCAAAAGGGCGGAAGTTTCCGTATATTCTATTTTGCAGACTTCAGCGGGCAGAATGATTTTTGCCAAAATAAAACAGGATTAAATGATTACCGGAGCAATTATCTTAGCGGGCGGGCAAGGCTCAAGGATGGGTCGGCCCAAACAAATGCTTCCTCTTGGCGGCAAGGCTGTTTTATTGCGCAGTATTGAGGCTTTTAAAGCGCTAAAAGGGATAAATAAAATAGTGGTGGTAACTACGGATGAAAACTTTGCGCAGGTATCATCGCATTATCAGGGGCTTATCCACGCTTTGCCCGGAGAAAGCAGAGTGCTGTCTCTTTTAAACGGGCTTAAAGTACTGGGGCAGGCTGATTTAATTGCCGTTCATGACGGTGCACGCCCTTTGGTAGAGCCAGAAGATATAGAAAATTGTCTTAAAGCCGCGCAAGAATATAAAGCGGCAGTGCTTTGTGTGCCTGTCAAGGAT